>JAOACM010000215.1 GCA_026417845.1 Planctomycetota bacterium
TGTGTATAAGAGACAGCCGCTTTCTTGATCGGCACTGGACATTGCTGCCGGTAATCGTACCTTTCAAAAGCGATTCGGACGGTCTCCGGGACGGAGGCGGCTCCGTAAGGAATGAGGAAGGGGACCGGGAAGGAAAGGAGACCTGTGCCGTGCGGGTATTCACACGCGGCGACATGGACGGGCTCACATCGCTGGTTTTCCTGACCATCGCTGAGAAGGTGACGGAGATAGCCTTCGCGCATCCGAAGGACATGCAGGACGGGCTGATACCAGTAACCGAGAACGATATCATCACTAATCTGCCATATGTGAAGGGATGCGGGATGTGGTTCGACCATCACGTATCGGAAGACAGGAAGCTGAACGATATAGGGCCGTTCAGGGGTCGGTTTGCCGTGGCGCCGAGCTGCGCGCGAGTCATCTACGATTACTACAGGCTTCCCGAGTTCGACCGCCACCTTGAGATGCTCGATGCGACGGATCGCCTCGACAGCGCCAGGCTCACCATGCAGGACGTCGTCTCGCCGCAGGGCTGGATACTCCTGGGTCTCACGCTCGATCCCCGCACAGGCCTCGGCCCAGATTTCCGGAAGTACTTCAGGTGGCTGGTCGAATACGTCAAGGAGGTTCCGCTCTACAAGGTGATGCAGCATCCGGAAGTCTACAGACGCTGCCACAGGGTGCTGGTGGAACAGGATCTGTTCAAGGAAGTATTGAAGAAACATTCGAGGCTGGATGGAGAGGTTATAATAACGGACCTGCGCGGCGTGAAGGACGTGCCGGTCGGCAACAGGTTCCTGGTGTACGCGATGTACCCTGAGGGGATGGCCGAGGTCCGGGTATTCGACGGCAAACTGGGCAACACGGTCATCGCTGTAGGGCACAGCATCTTCAGGCGGACGTGCAAAGTCAACTGCGGCAGGATGCTCGCGGGCTTTGGCGGTGGCGGACATGCCGGGGCCGGCACGTGTCAGGTGCCGAACGACAAGGCGGAGGAAACCGTCGCCGCTATAGTGAATCTGCTTAAGGAAAACCGCGACGGGTTCGAAGCCGGCAAATAGCAGCCCCGGTTCTGCCCGCAGGGCGACGGTGTGGCGCGTGGTGAAGTTGCCGGGCCGGTCAGGCGTATGGCAGTGGCAGCCCGGCTATTCCCGCCGTCGCGGCTCCGACTATGGCCGCCGCCAGTCTCGACATGCTCCTTACTGAAGCGGATGCTTTCAAGCCGGCCATCGCCAGAGCCATGCTGCCCGCCCCGCCTCCTGCGATCCCCGATACGAACGTTACCGCTGACAAAACTGACGCTTTCAGGACGCCCGCGGCTGGCGCATTCCACTCGTGACCTGAGATCACAGCCGTCCAGAAGCCGGCCCCCCATGCCGCGCCGCAGAACAGGAGAATCGCGGCGGCGGCGGCCGCGACGCGGAGCGGGGAAAATATCGCGGTGGGGCCGGCGCCCTTCCCGAAGCGTCCGCTCGACGCTGTATCCAGCGCCGCGAACGCCATCGCCGCTCCCAGTGCGCCCGCGTAGGCGACCAGTGCGGCCGGATGACCCTTGGACGCAGAATACAAGACGGCGCAGACCAGGGGAACCGTCAGGAACGCCAGTGCTGCTGGCAGAGTTACGGCCGCGGCCTCTCCGGCCGGCGCTGACCCTGGACGGGTGCCCGGAGAGCCCGCTGCTGTTCCGGCGTCGCTTCCTGCCTCCGTCGCAGGTTCTGTTGCCCGCGCGAGCCCATCAGCCGGCGCCTCCGGCATCCCGGGCGTTTCCGGCGATCCTGAGGGACGGGGCATTGTCTGCCCTGCCGGCGATGGCGCCTCCGGGGTTTCCGGTGCGGCGGATCCGGAGGCTGATGCGCCGGCCGGCGGACCCGACGCCTCAGCCGGTATGGCGGGAGCGGCGGGGGTGGATGCGGGTGCCCCGGCCGTATGCAGGGGCGGACCAGCCGGAGCCGAAGACGGGGCTGACGCGCCGGAAGCGAGGCGCATCGCGCGCGACAGGGCCGCCGCAGCCATGGAGAATCCGGCCGACAGCACCAGCAGGGCGTAGCCTGACCTGAGCGTGAAGAAATATACGACCGCGCCGGCCAGCCATGCTGCGACAGCGGCGGGAAGGCTGACGAATCCCGCTGCAAATACGGCGGCGCATATGACGGCGCTGACACCCAGCCCGTGCAGAAACCATTCCGGCTGGAACGCACGGTGTTCCGGCATGCCGCCGGTTCCGGCGCTCAGGAACGTCGCCGCCAGCCACACGGCCAGCGCCGTACCGACGGGGATCCTGAAATTGTCGTCGAGCGGGAACGCGACGCTCTCCAGCACGGCCGCCGATATGCCGGCGATTACCGCCAGCGTCCAGACATACTGATATTCCGGCTGCCCGCCCCTTGTCAGGAACACCGGCGCCGGACACCACCACAGGAGCAGCGCGCAGGCGGGGACCGCTGCCAGCACGAAGGCGGTAAGACCCGCCCAGCTTTTGTCTCTGTTCCATCCGAGCCGGGAGCCGGGCAGAAGCGCCCCCATCATCCCGGCCGCGGCATCGCCGGCTGCGAGCGCCGCCCATCCGGCGCCAGCCGCATAGGCCGGGAAGAGTAGAAACGATGCCGCCAGCCCCAGAAAATACATGCATATGCCGTTCGCCGCGCCTTCGCCAGGCTTGAGCAACCTGGCGCCAGGGGTCGTGCGCGGTACTATGAAGGCGCCGGCAAAGGCACCGGCAAGGCATATGGCCTCGGCCCATAACCAGCCGAGCCTTACGACCTTCCCCGCCGCCAGCCAGGTCAGCGGAAAGGCGAGTGCCAGGAGGGCGAAGTGGCCTGCGTAGCGCGCGGCGCGAAAGCCGGCCGCCGCGGATCGTTCCACAGCCATTCCGTCCGACCCTCCATTCCTGATCGTTCCGGTGGCGCCCAGACTCCCCCCGGCGAGCTCGATCGCGCCGGAACATCCACGCCGCCCCGTAGGCCGCCCTTGGCGCCCGCGGGCCGCGTCACCCGTTTATCATGCAGTTCCGGCAGATGGGCAGATTGGAGAAGTCGCCGCGCAGCAGCTCCTCCCGGCACCTGACCGCAACCGGCCCGTTCCATATTTCGCCCACGGACTGCTTCGTCAGATCCCCCAGCACGACCTCGCGCCTGTAGTCCACGCAGCACAATACCGCCTTGCCCTCCCAAGTCGCCACAAACGTGTGGAAGGGCCTGCGGCAGTTGACGTTCGGCGCCAGCCTGCCCTCCCCTCCGTGCCGCCAGTTCTCTCTGGCGAGCTGTCCTCCGCGCGTGTCCATCGCTATCACGTGGAATTCGAACCCCTCCGCCTCCCACCTCCGCTTCATCTCCGGCAGTTCCGGAACCACCAGCTCGGTCCTTACGGCGGTCACCCGCACCCGGAGCCTCTTCCGGACCTCCGGATGCCTCCGGAGGTATCGGCAGAAGTTTTCCAGGTTGGCGAAAGTCCTTTCGTAGGGCAGGCCCATCGCCTTCTCATAGGTTTCCTTCGTATTGCCGTTCACAGACAGGAAGATTTCGGTAAGCAGGCCGGAACCGGCGAACGTCTCGACAGCATCTTCGTCCAGTAGCGATGCATTCGTGCTGATGTTTCTGGCGGCGCCGGGGCAGACCTCGCGTACCAGCGCCAGCCGGGCGGCAAGGCCTTTATCAAGCAACGGTTCATTATCGAAGCACAGGATGAATCGCTCCACGGGCTGCCCGGCGCAATCGCGGATGATCTTCTCGAACAGGGCGTCCTCCATACGACCGTGGGGAAGTTCCTTCCTTATGCGGGCGTACTGGCAGAAAAGGCATCCCGCGTTGCAGCCGGACTGGGTCTCGATGACGATCGTCTTCGGAAACTCCGGCACCGGCTTGCGGAACAGCCGGTTACGAAGCCTCGTCAGGAGAGGCGCGGAGGAATCGTCGCAATAGTATTTTCTGCCCACTGCGGGAGCACCTCGCAATCGCGGCCGTAACTCGCCGTTTACCGCCCCTCGCCCTGCTTCCGGCCGGAGGAGGTGAGGTGACTTTTCCCCCCTGGTGCGGCATCGCGCCGGGATTCGGACCGCGCCTGCCGCCGAACGGTTGGCCGCCTGTTCTCCCGAGATGGCCAACATGATCCGGTGGCCTGCCGGCCCCGCGGACCTGCTGAGAACCTGTCCCCCCCCGCCAGGCGGTGGGGACCGCTGAGCGTAACCCCGCGCCGGAGGTTTTCGGACAGGCTCTAATGCCCGGGCTATTTGAGGCCCCACGAGGTCAGGTTGCGGTAGCTTATCTCCAGACTCTCGAACGGATCGCGCGGACAGGTATCCTGCTCCACGCAGTACCACCGCACGCCGGCCTTCTTGCATGCCTTCAGTATCGCCGGCCAGTTCAGATTCCCTTCGCCCACCTCGGCGAACATCGGCGACTTGTCCGCCGGGTTGACCGCGAAGTCCTTGAAATGCACGACCGGGACCGGCCCCCGCGCCGCGCATCTGGCGATCCATGCCGCCGGATCGCCGCCGCCACGCGCCACCCAGTGCGTGTCTATCTCCATGGTTACGTTCTGGCCGGAGGAGTTTTCCATTATCAGGTCCATGCCCAGCTTGCCGTCATATTTCGCGAACTCGTGGTGGTGGTTGTGGTAGAGGAACGTCATGCCCCGCTCGCGGAGTCTTGCGCCGATGGCGTCGAACCTGCGCGCGAAATCCACGAAGTCCGCGGCCGTCAGTGGGTCCTTCTTGAACAGTCCGCCGATGCCCGGGTATTCGCACTCCCAGAGCTTATGGTTCTCCACCGTCTCCTCGAATTTATCAGTGAAATCGGATATCCCGACGTGGGTCGCGCAACATATTATGCCGGCGTCCTTCATTACGCGGGCGATTTCCTTCGGCTCGATGGGGCCCAGACCGGATAACTGCACGGCCCTGTAGCCGATTTTACGGATTCTGGCGAGCGATTCGGCCAGTCCTTCGGCCGTCTTCAGAAAGTTGCGCACAGTGTAAAGCTGAACCGCCAGAACGGTTTTACTCATGGAACCCTACCCTTCTTTGCATCCCCTGTGCCCCGCTCCTGCCGTGCCTCCGGGTCTCCAGCCCCGGTGCCGGCGCGCCCCTCCGATTTGTTTGCCCTGCCCCATCCCGCCTTCTCCCGCTAAAGGGAGAGGCGATCGTGCGACGGCGGAGCGGCTCCGGCCAGAACCGCTCATCCGGCAATTCTCGCCTCCCCGCTCCTCTCCTGCGCCGAACCGGCCGCAGAACGCCGGATCAGCTTACCTGTCGCGGTACTCGCGGATCTTCCTGGCCAGCGTCTCCTCCAGCCCGCGGAGGCGTCTGGCGGCATCGTCCACCTTGCCGCGGAGTTCCGTCAGCTTTTCTTCAGCCGCGGCAAGCTGCTCGACCCACTTCGCCCGGAGCTCCTGCTCCTTCGGCCTGTCAGTCCGCATGGATGCCATGTTTTCCCGCAGCCGCCTCTGCTCCTCTTCGAGCCGCCGGCTCTGCTCCTGCATCTCGCGCAGCTCGCGCTGGACGGCCGCACGTTGCGCCATCAGGTCCGCCACTTCCTTCAAAAATGCCTTCGCTCCTTCGGACAGGTACCTCTGCGCGGCGTAGTAGCGGATGGCGTTCTCGTCTGAGTTCGACAGATGGACGGCGTCGTAAACGTCCCGCTTCTCCTCGACAAGGAACTCCTTCCTTTCGCCTGCCCTGACAGTCACGCTGAATCTGTAATGATCCCCGACCTCGTCGTCGGCCTTTTCCGGCCTGGCCAGTCTGTATGCGGCATTTCTGGGCTGATCGAACCACAGGGTTACGTCCGACTTGCCGCGATTCACTATCGTCCACGTATTGATGAGCGACTCGACGCATGTCAACGTCAGGATGCCGTCAGCAAGCACGCCTTTGAAGTAAGGCTGTCTCTCGGAGCGGACCTGTGGCGTGACGTCCACGGAGGCGTCTATGGCGTATGGAATGATTTCCTGCCCGCCCGGAGGCAGGGTATGCGACAATATGCCCTCGCCGAGCGCCGTGTCTTCTTCGAAGAACGTTACAGCGCCGGCCTCGAGCGTCAGGTCCGTATCGTTCTTCAGGACGTAGGCGTTGGCGGGCTTCGGGGAAAACGCGGCCTTGTAATACAGTATCTTTCTGCCCTTTACCTTCTGCATCAGTATCGGGACCATTGCCGCGCGGCCCTTCTGGATCGAGACCTTTTCCTGGCCCTTGTAGCTGAACATCTCGCCGACCTTTACGCCCTTTGCCACGGATGCGACGCTGCTCTGGAGCAGTTCGCCCATCGGCTTGGCCGCCGCGGCCGGCTCCATCCTGGTTGCGACCGGGGCCGAAGCGGCGATGCGGGATTCCGCCGCTCCTTCTATTCGTCTCAATCCTCCCTCCTCTTCGGCCGCTGCCAAATCCTCTTCAGCCTCGTCCATTGGCAGACCTCTGTCGGCCTTCGCCTCGGCATCTATCGGGAGCGCCGAGGGTTCGGGAGCCGCGCCCCAGTTGGCGGCCAGAAAATCCAGGCCGGGGATCGGAACCTGCGGGCGCCTTATGTAGAACGGCGAATACAGGTCCATGACATAGGAAAGCGGATTGCCAGCCACGAAGGCGATTTCGACGTCGTTCCAGTCGTCCTCGGTGGTGTTCTCGGCCAGCGCCCAGCCCTGGAGATGCGCCTCGGCGTCCTTCGCCTTGCCGTCGAATATGACGCGGTAGCTGCACTTCCAGATCGGCGTCTCGATCAGGTAGCCGACCCGTATCTCGCGCTCGCCCCGCCCGTTGGCGGACAACGTCAGCTTCTTGCGGTTGGTGTACTTGCTGTCGAGCGATATGGCCAGCAGACGCTTCAGGTCGCGCTGGAGGGTCTCGTCGTCTAGGGAGAACTCGGATATCGAGAACAGGTCCAGAGATTTTACCGGCCCTTCGTCGGTCATTATCACGAGCCGGAACCCCTTCTGGATGGACTTGCCGTCAACCACCTGCACGACCGGCTCGATGCCGAGTATGCGGCCGGATGTCTTCTCGCCGGCGGCCCTGGCGGTGATCCTTGCGCCCTTGAGCTGGGCCAGGAACTGGCTGAGCGCCGCGTTTTCCGGAACTTCGATGCGTATGTCCTGGAGCTGCTTTGAGAGCGGGTCCTTGGTTTCGTACTGGACGGCGCCTATCCTGCCGCCGCCCAGGTCCACGGCGAAGAAACTGGTCAGCAGGTCCTTCATCTGGTCGGCGCGGAAGGACAGCGATATGGTCGCGTCGCCCGAGACCTTGCCGCCGCGCTCGAAATAGCCCATCCCGTGCTTGTATAGCACCACTTTCCTGACGGGCAGCGATTCGCCGGCGGCCGCCAGCGCCGATGCTATCGGAACGATGCTCATTCCCATGCCCTCCAGAAAAAGTCCGCCTGCGCCGATGGATACCGGGATGGCGACCGGTTCGCGTTCCCGAT
>JAOACM010000216.1 GCA_026417845.1 Planctomycetota bacterium
CTGCGAACCTGGCCGTGCACCCTTCGCCCGCACACCTCAGCTCAACGCGCTCTCCGCCTGCCTCCAGATCCGCCTTCCCTGTCAGGTCCCGCAGGGAAGGGTAGAGCGAGACTATCGCCTCGCAGCATATACGGTTCGACGATCCTTTGAGGACCTCCTTCCCCTCGATAACCATCCGGTCGCCGGGAGAGAAGATCCCGCACCCCCCCGTTTCCAGCACCACCAGCGCCACCCTTTTCTTCGACGAGGACGACACGTTCCGTTCTCCCACGGGAAGAATCGGCCTTCCCCCGGCGGCCGACCCGGCGCCGGAGCCGGCCGCGCGCGGGGTCCCGCCCGCGGCGGCCCAGCCCGACCGTCGGTGCCGAGCGTGGGCTTTAACCCGATATCGCCTCTCATGTCAAGCGCCGGGTCCCGGAACGATCCCCCGCTCCCCCGGCCCGGCGCGTCGAACTCTACGGTCGCACCGCTCGCAGCCGGGGGCTGAACATCCCCATCCGCCCTTTGCGCGAGGACACGGTCCCCGTTTTGCCGAGGCTTCGCTCCGGTCGTCAATAGGTTTCCCCGCGCGATAGTTACGGATGCCGGCAGAAAAGCCGCCGCTCCCGACGATTACGGCCGTGCGCTCCAATGCGCCCGGCACCCCCGAAAGTGAGTTGTCTGGAAACCAGGGCCGCGTAGTTTCTTGGGAAACCGCGCGCGACTTATCGGGCGCGCACGACGGCACGGAGGGTCCGAATAATGGCGGATGTGGTCAGGGTGCGGTTCGCGCCGAGTCCGACGGGAGATATCCACATCGGCAACCTGCGGGCGGCGATACACAACTTCCTGTTCGCGCGGCACGAGGGGGGCAAGTTCCTGCTGCGGATCGAAGACACTGACAAGGAGCGAAACACCCCCCAGGCCATCGCTTCGCTGCTCGACTACATGGCCTGGATGGGCCTGGATTTCGACGAGCCGCCCGTCTACCAGTCGAAGAGCCTGGCGATGCACCAGGAGGCCGCCGAAAGGCTCCTGAAATCCGGCCATGCCTACAGGTCAACGAAGGGCGCCGAGGGAAAGGGCGAGGCGGTCGTGTTCCGCCTGAACTTCGATGTCTCGTACACCGATATCGTGAAGGGGCCGCTCACGAAATCCGCCGCAGACCTGAAGGATTTTGTCATATTGCGCTCCGACGGCACGCCGACGTTCCACCTGGCTAACGTCGTGGACGATATCGCGATGGGCATAACTCACGTGATCCGCGGCGACGACCACGTGGAGAACACCTTCAAACACGTGCCCCTGTTCCGCGCGCTCGGGGCCGAGCCGCCGAAATACGCCCACCTGCCCCAGATAGTGAACGACAAGGGCAAGCCGCTCTCGAAGCGCGACGGGGACGTGAACGTGGGCGAATTCCGGGCGAAAGGTTACCTGCCGGATGCCCTGTTCAACGCACTGGCCCTGTGCGGATGGTCGCCGGGCGACGACAGGGAGATGATGACGCGGGAGGAAATGATCGCGGCGTTCTCGCTGGAGCGCGTCAGGCCGTCGCCGGCCCGCTTCGACTACCGCAAGCTCGAATGGTTCAACTCGCAGTACATCGCCCGCATGCCGGCCGGGAAGCTGCGTGAGCTGCTGGAGGGCGAGCTGGCCGCGGCCGGGCTGGATACCTCCGGCCGCGACGCGCGCTGGTGGGACGCCCTGCTCGACCCGGTCCGGCCGCGCCTGAAAACCCTGAAGGACTTCGTGCCGCTGGTCCGGACCTTCTTTGAGCCGCCGGAAACCTACGATCCGAAGGACGTCAGGAAACATTTGGATGAGGGCAACGGGCGGCGCGTCCTGGAGGGCCTTGCCGCTGTCTTCGGCGCCGTTGCTGACTGGACGGCCCAGTCCGCCGGCACCGCGCTCCAGAAATACGCCGAGGAAAAAGGACTGAAGTTCGGCGACGCCGCCCAGCCGCTCCGCGTGGCGCTCAACGGCCGGGCGGTCAGCCTCCCGATGGACGTCACGCTGTTCCTGATGGGGAAGGACGAGGTCCTGGCGCGGATCAGGCGCTGCCTCCAGCGCGCCGGGGCCGCCGGGACATAAGTCTGCACGCCCGGAATTCAGTCCGACACCGCCCGCCGGCCCGGACGGATCGCACGCCGCGGCGGGGGAGTTAAATGTCTTCAGAGGCGGGACGCGAACAGCCCCTTCCCTTGCCTGCCGTCGGCCCTGTATAGGAAGGCAAGGGTCTCGTCGTAGAGGATAACGGTCGAGCCGTCCTTGGTGGCCGTCACGTATACGGAGAGCGGAACAGTCCTGGTCTCCCCGCGGGTATCCCGATCCATCGCGGCGAACTCGCTGTAGCCGTTCCCTTCCCCCGGGGCCAGCGCGACCTTTTTTACCTTTATTGAGAGAACACTTCCATTCCCGGCCAGCCTGGCGCGCATCAGACCGGTCCTGACTCTGGCCTTCTCATCGGCTGTCCCGGAAAACTCGACGCCGCCGACATTCACCGCGAGCAGAGCTCCAGCGAGCCGCTCGTCGCGGTTGGAGTCGTACAATCCCCTTACGTCCAGCCTCAGGGCGATACGGTCCCTGCCGGCCCTGTCGAAGCGGATTTTGAACCAGCCGGACTCCTCGACAGCACGCCTCCCGGCCGCGCACATGCCCGCGCCGACGACAAGGAAGAAGGCGACCGCCACGGCCGCGGTTGTCGTTGCTCTTGCCGCTCTCACGCTGCCATCCCTTCTCTCCGCCCCTCCTTCTCCGCCCGCGCCCGAGATATTCGCCTTCCATAAGTTATGTGATCGGATCGGCTTCCGCGGTTTACCGGGCGCGCATCCAGAGCGGGCCGCGCCGGTCATATCCTGCGCACCGCTGAGCCGTCGCCTTCGAACGTCAGCGGCACCCCAACCCGCAGCCGGCGCCGGTCGGGCCTGCGCAGCCGCCATTCCATTATCTCCGCCGCGACGGTTCCGAGCGCGCGGCAGTCGGCCCGTATCGCCCAGGCCGGGCCGTCGTACGGAAGCCATGTGGCGCCTGCCCCCAGGAGTGCCCGTCCTGCGGCGGAGAAGCCCGTCATCAGGGCATGGGCCTGATTTATCCCGTGGCATATCACCCCGTCTGGCCGCTCTCCGTCCGGCAGGGCTGCCATACGTCCGACGAATCCTTCCATCTCCCTGGCGTGCACGAAATGAACCCAGTCCTCCCTCGCCGGCAGGCCCAACTGATACATGGCATCGCGGTAGGCGCTGAGTCTCAGAAGCGAATCCGGCTCCGGACGGTATCTCCCGGCTTTATACTTCCGCCATTCCTCCAGCGTCATCTCCGGAGTGGGCGCGGGCATGTCTATCAGCTCGCCCACGAAGTGTATCCTGCGGCATCCGCGCGCGGCCAGCTCGCGCACCGCAGCACGGTATGCCGCGATGGGATCGAAATAAACCTCGTCGGCCTTCAGAAGAAAATGGACGCTCGGGAAATCCACCAGAACGGTTGGAACCCCGGTCGCGATAAGCCCGTCCAGCCACTCCTGCTCGATTATGTTCAGGGCAATGAAGCCGTCGTAGCGCGTGCGCAATATCTCGCCCAGGTCCGGATGCCGCTGGTAGCTTGTCCACGGCTCGCCTATCATGTCCACGGCCACCCCGCGGCTGCCGGCCGGCCATATCCCCAGCGTATTGCCGCCATCTCCGGCCTTTTTCGGCCAGCGTGGCTGGGTGCCTTCCATATCCCATGCGGAGAGGATACCCGCGGCGATCTCCGCCAGGTACGGCTCATCGCTGGACTGGCGGGGGCCGACCGACCGGGGCCACAGGATCGCCACACGAAGGGCGCGGCCAGGCATCAGCGGCGGGCGCGCTCGCTCGGCCACATACGTCCCGCTCCCCCGCCTCTGGACCAGGAGTCCCTCGCGCGCAAGCTCGTTAAGCGCCCGCACGACAGTCTGCTGGCCCACATTCATCATCCGGGGCAGTTCGGTAACCGGCGGAAGTTTGCTGCCGGGCGGATACTCCCCGG
Organism: Planctomycetota bacterium; assembly: GCA_026417845.1. Classification (GTDB taxonomy): domain Bacteria; phylum Planctomycetota; class SZUA-567; order H5-PLA8; family CALKMO01; genus CALKMO01. The sequence goes on from JAOACM010000216.1 coordinate 3,985, forward strand.
AAATTATCTTCCCGCGGATATATTCAGACACGCGCGCCAGCTTCGTGATGCGCGGCGCACCCTCGCCCGTCGCCTTCTTCCCCGTCGCGGCCTTTTTTTGCCCCATCGCGACGCGAGCCCCCCTGATACCGCGCCCTGTCCGGCGTCCGGCCGGAAATTTCCCGAATAAGCCCCCAGGCACGATTGCGCTCGACGCTTCGGTATTCAGTGGCCCACGCCGGAAGGCCCGGCGCGCCTCCCGTCGAGCACGACCGGCGGCGGCCCCGGCGCACCTGCTCTGATCCAGTCCCCGATGGTCCGTATCTGCTCCGGCGGCAGGGCCGGAATCCCCATCGGCATTCCGACAGGCCCGGTCCGCCTGTGTGTTTTCCATGGCTCGGCGATCTTCTGCCCGAACGGAGGCGCGAAATCGCGCAGGTTTTCTTCGCGCCGCAGGAGCAGCCTTTCTATCAGTATCGGCGGCCAGCCTTCCCTCCGGGCGAGGATATCCGCGCGCATGCCGTCAGCCTGGAGGCTGCCTCTCAGCAGCCCGGCGTAGGTTGAGAGATCCAGGCGCCGCGCCGGGTAGCCGTAGGCGCCGACGTTACCCGCGCCGCCCTGCCTGTCTGGCATATGGCAGTGCACGCACGAATCGTGGAGTATCGCCTCGACGTCCTGATACGAGACGCGCGACGGCAGTTCGGCGCGTCCAGCTTTCCCTCCGCTCGCCTCCCCTCCTGCTCCGGAAGTCCCCGCCCACGCGCGCCATTCGGGACTTTCCAGCGCCTCCACCGCGGGGACATCGCGCACCTCATGGTCGGCCGAAAACAGGAATTCCACGATCGCCGCCGCGTCTCCTGCTGCCAGGGGGAACTGGGGCATCTTCGTGCGGGGGAACAGTGCCTTCGGCTTGAATACCCACGCCTCGGCCGTCCGTCGGTCGAGCCGGCGCGCGGCGAACCGCAGGTCCGGCGCCTCGGCCCGCCCCTGGTCCGGCGGCCAGGACCCGTGGACCGGCGCGAACCTCCTGTTGCCGAATTGGTGGCAATCATAGCACCGGTTTCTGACGAACAGCTCCAGCCCCCGCTCAGCCCCGCGTTTGCCGGAAGGACCGGCCCCTTCTCTTCCTGCCGGCCCGGCGGATTCGTTCCGCTCTCCAGTCCCGACTGACGCTTCCGTCCCGGCGGAAGCTCCCGGCCCGGAAGCCCGGCCGGGCGATATGGGTGCAGCCCCCCTGTCGGTGGTCGCAGCGTCCCAGCTGCGGAAATCATCCAGCCCCTGGATCTCCGCCAGGGCACGGAAATAGCGTATCAACGTTTCTACCTGCTCCCCCGACAGCGGGACGCGGATCATACTGTCTTCCAGATGCGGCCGGACATCGTAAGGATCTGCCAGGAATTCTCGTATCCACTCAGGCTTTATCCTCGCCGCTACCGCCGTAAGGTCAGGCATGTAGAGCTGGTGCCGGACGCGCGCTATCCCGCGGTACATGTGTACACTCGCGGCCAGCACGCGCTCCTCGAGATCCTCGTCCCCGATTATGCTCCGCACGAACAGGTGGCATCCGAGGCATGTCGAGACCGGCGGCGGTTCGTCCGGGTCAAATCTGTGGCAGTCGTCGCAGGAATATTTGCGCGTCAGCGCCTTCCCCTCGGCGATACAATCCTCCAGGTATTGCCTCCGGGCCGCCGCGCCCCGCTCGTCGGTGGCTTGCCCGCGCCTCGCGATCTCGCCAAGCAACAGCCGCGCCTCGAAGTACGCCTCGTCACCGGCGGACCCCCGCACCAGTTCCGCCAGCGTGCCTGCGGCCTCCCGGAATTTCTCCTGCCGGTAAAGCACCAGCGCTAGGTTGCAGGCGGCGAGCCTTTTCTTTTCCCGGTCGCGGCAGGAGTCCAGGAACCGCCGCCAGGACGGCTCGGCCTCCGCCGCTGTACCGAGTCTCGTCAGGGCCAGCGCGCTCTTGAACGCCAGCTCCTCGCGGGAGGCTCCGTATGGATCCCTCTGGCCGGCTTCGGCGTAGGCCCGGAGCGCGCCGGAAAGATCTCCGGCACCGGCCAGGGCGTCGCCGAGCATCTCGAACACGGCGGGCTTCCCGTAGATGTCGTCGGCGGTCGCGCCGTCGGTAAGCTCCCGGAGTCTGAAAGCCGCCTTCCCGAACAGGCGGCGATCCATCTCCGACCGGGCCAGCTCGTACAGCCTTTCCCGCCGCTGGGCCGCCCCGCGCGCCTCCTTCAGCGCTGCCTCCTGTCTGCGGCACTCCTCCAGGCGCCTGACAGCGGCCGACGCGAGTTCCGCGATCCCGCGCAGCCATATCTCCGGCGGCCGGTGGCCGACCAGCGTCCCGGCATAGCCGCCTTCCGCATCGAGGACCACGGCTGCAGGGACATCGGTTACCCCCCATGCGCGCGCGACAGGATCATCCCGGCGGAACTCGACGAAGCATGCTGCCGTCTTGTCATTGAGCCATCGGACCGTCGCGGGGTCGGACAGTGTGCTCCTGCCCATTACCCGGCACCCGAACTCGGCGGGATGCGCGAAATAAATGACCGCCGGCACGTTCCGCTCGCCAGCGGAGCGGATCGCGGACGCCACATCAGACAGCCATCTGACCTTCCCCATCGCTTCCGGCGGCGGACGGCCGGCCTCGCCACCCCCGGGATGCCGGGGCGCCCCCTCCCCCGCCGGGCCCCGCGACCCTCCGCCCTCCCTTCCACCCGCGACCACAGGTTGTCCGCGCCCTTGATCCGCCGGTACCGGCCCGGCATCGCCTGATGCCTGGGATGGAAACGGACACCGCCGTCGCCCGCCCGCGTCCGGTGGAACGCTTCGCTCACCAGGCCCGGAAGTCCCTGACTGGACTTCGAAGCCGCCTGTCCCAGAAGCTGTGGCGCTTCCGGAGTTAATCAGCACGGACGCGCCAAAAGCCAGATGTGACCGGGAATCAAGCGAGCACGAAAGGGCGAAGATCATCAGCAGAAGTGCACATACTGAGAGCGAAACCGCATGTCCTGCAGACAACCGCTGCGGCGATGGTGTATATCCGCCCACCGTGGACGAATGGCGAAAGCCGCAGGGCGCCGTAAAACTACCCATTGGCGGGACCGCCCGGGCATCCGCCGGCTTGCGCCGGGTGCTTCCGGTTGCGCCTTCTCCCTGCCCATGCATCGCAAGCCACGTCCCCGCTTCCAATCTTGCAGCAGCCTGACGGATACCCGCGCCGCCGCCGTATATAATATCCGGACGCGGACTGGGCATCCGGCGCGGCAGGCCGAGTATCCGCCGCGAGAGAGGGAATATCAAGCGCACCGCACCGGGGCCGGNACCTTCCGTGGAGCCGGGTGCATGGCCGTAAATGCGTAAAGTTTTTCCGCGCGGATGCCGATGCTCTTTTCAAAAGGGTTTTCCAAAGGGCCTTTTTAGCAACGGCCCGCGAAAAGG
>JAOACM010000217.1 GCA_026417845.1 Planctomycetota bacterium
GATCGCGCCTGGGCGCGATACTGGCGGTAGCGGGCAGCGCAATCGGCCTGGGGAATTTCCTGAGGTTCCCGGCGCAGGCGGCGCAGAACGGCGGCGGCGCGTTCATGGTGCCGTATTTCATCTGCCTGTTGCTGCTGGGCATCCCACTGATGTGGATAGAATGGGGGATGGGACGGTATGCAGGTTCCAGGGGTTTCGGGTCTGCTCCGGGGATACTGGCCGCGATGCGACGGCCGGGGAGCAGGCTGCGGTATCTGGGAGTCCTGGGGCTGGTCTGTCCGTTCATAGTCCTGTGCTACTACACCTACATAGAATCCTGGCTCCTCGGTTACGCGTGGTTTTCGCTGTGGGGGACCTGCGAGAAGGCCGCGGAGAGCAAAGCACTGGGAGATCTGCTTAAATCGTATACCGCGTCCGGCGGACGATGTTTTCCTTACGCCTACCTCTTCTTCGTGGTTACGTTTCTTGCCAACTTCTATTTCCTCTATCACGGCGTAAAGGGGGGCATTCAGAAGCTCTGCAACTGGGCCATGCCGATACTGTTCCTGATGGGCATTGTCATAGCAGTCAAGGCGCTCGCGACGGGCACGCCCGACCCGAACCTCCCGGCCAATAACGTCGGCGCCGGCATGGGATACCTGTGGAATCCGAAAACGGACCTTCCCGATGGGTCCGTTCTCGCGGGACTGGTTCCGTTCCTCAGCGATACGCTCGGTCTGAGCGCGTCCGCGGCCGGATCGGTCGCCGGCTTCATGCACTCGCTGGCCAACGGGAAGGTCTGGCTTGCCGCGGCCGGGCAGATATTTTTCACATTGAGCGTCGGATTCGGCGTCATCGCCTGCTACGCGAGCTATCTGAAGCGCGATGACGACGTGGCGCTTTCGGGGCTTACGAGCGCCTCGCTCAACGAGTTCGCCGAGGTGATCCTTGGTGGGAGCATAGTGATACCGCTGGCGTTCGCGTATCTGGGGGCGAATGGGGCGCAGGAGGCGGCCCAAAGCGGGACTTTCAACCTCGGTTTCGTCACCATGCCGTTCATATTTCACAAGATGCCTGGTGGGGCTTTCTTCGCCTTCCTCTGGTTCACCCTTCTGTTCCTGGCGGGCATAACGTCCTCCGTGTCGCTGGCTCAACCGGCGATAGCATTTCTGGAGGACGAGGTCGGCCTGGACCGGCGGAAATCCGTACTGGCGATCGGCGCCTTCGCGTTTGCGTTCGCGCAACTGGCCATATTCTGGCTGCACGCGGGAGCGGTGGATGAGATGGATTTCTGGGCTGGCACCTTCGGGATCGTGCTGTTCGCGCTGGTCGAGTGCGTGGCGTTCATGTGGCTGTTTGGGACGGACAAGGCATGGGAGGAGATTCATGTCGGAGCCAGGATGCGCATACCGCGCATCTATCGCTACATCATGAAGTATATTACTCCAGTCCTGCTCGTGGTAATCTTGGCTGCATGGTTCTGGCAGGACGGGATGGACAGGCTGCTGATGCGCACCCGGATGCCGGACGGATCGTATAAGACGTACGAACACTGGGGGAAGGTTCTGGCGGTCAGAACAGGGCTGGTGGCGCTGGCCGGATTGACGCTGCTGTTGATATGGCGGTACTCGAAGTGCGCGGCGGCGGCCGGGGCGTCATCCGGCGGGGCGGCCGTGGCGGATACTGCCGCCGGAGACGAAGGGACCGGGGCGAACGGCGGCTGATTCGGAGGGAGGCGCTGAGCGATGACGATCGGCGGATGGCTGATGCTGGTTGTCTCCTGGGGGACGATACTCCTTCTGACCGGGTTCTGCGTCTACAGGAACCTCTCGGGCAGGGACTGAGCGGCCCGGCGGAGGATGTCGCGTGTGTTCCCCGCCTGGCGCGGACGGGCGGGCGGCTGGACGGACGGGAAGGAGAGGCGGATGGAAGATATGAAGCGTCTCGACCCCGGCAGGACCACTACGACGATGTCCGTCGAAGCCGTGGAGGAGCCGAAGAAGGGCATTGGAGCGTGGTTCCGGAGGATGCTGGTTTCCGGCCTCCTGTTCGGCCTGCCCGTCATGTTTACACTTTTTGTGGTCGTCACAGTATGGAGCTGGCTGGACCAGCCTCTGCGCAGGCTGTTTCGTAATCCGGAGAAATATCCTTCCGATTTCGCGGGATGCGAGATATCAAGAGCGGTCGCATCGTGGAACGTCGCCCACATACCGTATGTGGAATACCTCGACACGCCGGGGGTCGGGTTTATCGGGACCCTGCTTATATTCATGGCCGTGGGCATCGTCGTCAGATCGTATCTGGGCGGGAAGCTGGCGCGACGCATAGAACTGATAATGGATCGGATACCGCTGGTGCGGACCGTCTACGGAGCCGTCAAGGGATTCGGCGAGGCGTTCCTCGGAGGCCACAAGGGGTTTCAGAAGGCGGTGCTGGTCCAGTTCCCGGTAAGAGGGTCGTGGCTGATAGGCTTCGTGACGGGGAAGATACCTGCCGCCGAGTTCGACAATATGCTTCGCAAGGTGCCGGAGGATGTCGCGGCCTGCCGCGAGGACCGGCTCAGGGTGCTGGTACCTCTGACTCCGCCCACGACGAGTCTCCTGATGATCGTGCGAAGGTCTGAAGTTGTAGACTTGGCGATGTCCGTGGAGGACGCGGTAAAGCTCGTGATGTCCGGCGGCATTATGCTGCCGCCGCACCAGGATCTGCCGCCAGGGAAAGCCGCGGAACGGCCTGCCAGCGGATGACGCGGGCCGATCCGGAGCGGAAACCGGTCGGCGCGGTCTGGGAAGGAGACGTGGAGCCGGGATGGACGCGACGCTGGAAAAGCTGGCCGCCATGGTGATGTCGAAGGATGTGGCTTTGAGGGCGGCGGCGGCGAAGGTGCTCGGCGAGTTGGCGCCGAAGGACCGGAAGGTCGTGGATGCGCTAGGCAGGGCCGCGTCCGGCGACGATCCCGCCTCGCGCGCGTTCGCGTGCGAAGCCCTCGGCAGGATAGGGACTGTAGAGGCGGCCGGAAAGCTGGTCGCTCTGGCGGCCTCCGGCGACCGCAAGGGCGAGGATGCGCTGCTCGCTCTGCGGCTTGCCGGGGCGGCGGCAATTGGACCTGTGCGGGCGGCATATCCATCGCTGAGCGACGATGCGAAGGCGAAATTCGCCGAGGCGATAGCCAGAAGCGGTTCGCCGGACGCGCTGGACTTCATTCTGGAACGGATGGCCGAGGAGGACGCCAGGGGCGAGGCGGGCGCGGCCGTCCGCGACAGGCTGGCCGCAGCCGTGTCGGCGGCGCTGCCGGGGATCGGGGCCGACGCGAAGGCCTCCTTCGGCGCGCGTCTGGCCAGGGCGCTGCGGCGGCCCTCGCTGCGAAAGGCGCCGGGCGCGCTGGCCCGCGCCGCGGCGATGGCCGGGGAGATCGGGAGCGGCGAGCCGTTCGATGCCCTGCTGGAGATCTGCGGACCGGACTTTCCGGCCGCGGCGCGCGCCGCTGCGATGCGATCGCTGGCGGTTCTCCCGCCCGACGAAGCCCGCTCCAGGCGCCTGTTTCGCACGCTCTTCCCTCTGCTGCTTGATCCGAAGGAGGCAAATCTGTGGCCGGCCGCCGTCGCGGCGCTAAGAGCATGCCCGGCCGATCCCGACAGGAGAAAGGATATCGAAAAGCTGCTCTCCGCCGCGGAACGGGACGTGCGCGAGTACGCGATGGCCAAGCTGGCCGAACTCGGGTCCAGGCGCGACGTCAGCGACCTGGTCCGGTGCCTGGATTCGGACGACAGGGCGGTCCGGGAGGAGGCGGCCAGGACGCTTCGCGAAACCCCCGCCGCGCTCAAACCGCTGCTCGGCAGGCTGGCTGATATCGAGGACGATGACCGGGCGCGCGAATGCGCCGCCATATGCGCCGCGCTCCTCGTTTCCGCCGCCGGCCGCGGCGGGAAACCTCCCCCTTCCCTCGCCGGGCCGCTAATGACCGCCGCGTTCGCGAAGGCGGGGAAGCGGCCGGAAATCGCGCGCTGCATCGCATCGGTGCTCCGGACCGGCTGGCCGGCGGAATTCGCCGCCGGGGCGCTGGCCGAGGCGCGGGCGCTCAGGCGCCGGGGCGACCACGCCGCAGCGACGGTCGCGCTCAGACTTGCCGGACCAGTGCTCGATCCGGCCGGAAAGATGGAACTGGCCTTCGCCTCGCTCTCCTCAGCCGCAAACTTCGACATGTCGCGCAGGGCCAGGGAGGCCGATCCGGCCCTCGCGGCGATCTCGGAGCTGACCCGCGAAGGGCTGGCCGGCGATGTGGCTGCCGCAGCGATCAGGGACAGGCATCTCCCCAGAAGCGCGCTGTATTACGTCGGGTTCCACCTGGCCGAGGGCGTATCCGAAACGCGCGAGGCTGGCGCCAGGATACTCAGGGAAATCGTCAGAAGATTCCCGAAATCCCAGGAAGCGCGCCAGGCTCGCGCCAAGCTGGTCCTTGAGGGCCTCGAAGAGCCTCCCCGAAAGGGCAAGGGGATACTCGAAAGGCTCGCCGAGGAGATACTGCGGCCGGCCGACGAGGCTGCCAGGAAAAGAGCCGAGGCGGAACTGGCCGCAGCGAAACGCGCCAGCCAGGGAAAGGGTCGCGCGGACAAGGCCCGGGCCGCCGACGGGGCCGCTGCGCGAACTGCCGGGGAGAAAGGCGGACGGACCGGTCGCGGCAGAAAGACTCACACGCACTGGCGATAGGAAGAACTGCCCGGAAACCTCCGGCCGTATCTGGCGGACCGTCGGGGCTTTGTTGTATAAAGGCCATAAAGTCTTGATATACAATGTGTTGCGGCGTACCACTCCAGAGATGGCATTTGCGCGTAAGGTGTTGTTCCGCATGGACCTGCGCCTTGTAATTGTGCAATGGAGCCGACCGTCGTGGAAACTTTGGCCGCCGCAGGAGTTTTCGGATAAACTCTAAAAACCTGCCCAAAAACTTCCAGCCTTGAGCCCGAAAGCACATAGCCGTAAGCTTCCCGGCGACAGGTTATCGGAGGGGACCCAAGCCCTCCGTCTGAGCGGCGGGAGATGGTCGCCGTCTCCCCGGAAGGCTGGCGCGGGGAACTTCCGGCAGTGCCAAGTCTTCCGGGCCGGGTGTGCTTCCGGAATCGTTCCGCTTGGGAGGAAACATCAGCCGGCATCCGCGCCGGAAGGCAATTGACTCGGCCACCGTCCCAGCCGCGTTTCCGGTCATCCCAGCCGGCGCGCGGGAGGCGGAGTGTATAGCGCGAACACAATGCTTCTGCGTTTCCAGGTATAAACCGCTGCCAGTCCTTCCGAACAGGCTATTACGCTGGGGTAGGAAAATTCCGGCTTCCTTCCTTCCCCGGCAGGTGCCGGCTCATCCTCTATGTCCCCGATGCGATCCCATGTCGCGCCGTTGTCAGCGGAGACGAACATCGAAAGCGGCGTCCGGGGGCCCCAGTTCGCCCCGACGGGATTGCACAGAAGGAAGAGGCGTCCGTCGGGAAGCCTGGCGAGATCCAGGCCGCTGTTGTTATTCGGCAGATTTGTGGCGCATATCGCGTCCCAGGTATGGCCGTAATCGGTGCTGTCGCTCCGGCATATCCACCCGAAGGTGCTCCTCAGCAGCATGTGAACGTGACCGGGGGCAGATTCCCAGAGCGAGGGTTGTATTACGCCGGCTGCGTCCTTCCCTGCCGGGCGTCCGCCGGAAAGCCGCTCGATATCCATCGGTACCGGGGGCGACGCCTCCCATGTCCGGCCGCCATCACGGCTGCGGTCAACGAAGGCCGCCCACAGGCCGGCCTGCTGCGCCGTCAGCGGATATCCCTCGATGGACGCCGGGGCCAGGATATCGCCGTTACTCAGGCGGATCGGCTTGTTCTTTACCGGCCCGCGCCCCCCGCGGTCGCCCGGCACGAGCTCGGCGGGATCCGACCACGTCCGGCCACCGTCGCACGAGCGCACGACCCATGTCTCCCACGAAGATATCCTTGCGCCGACCTTGAAGAAGAGCGTCGTTTCGCCGGAGCTTCCATCGTGGAAAAGGACGGGGTTCCAGTGCGCTTCGTCCCGGACGCGCGCCGCCAGGACAGGTCTGCTCCATCTCCCCCCGCGCCCGAGCGACATCCAGATGGATACGTCCCGCGCCCCTTCCTTCGTTCCTCCGAACCATGCCGCGCAGTACTCCCCGGTCGCCGTCTCCGCCACCGTCGCCGCGTGGCAGCTTTCGAACGGCGCTTCCGAGGGATCGAAGACGAATTCCTTCCTCAGCCCCGGAATTTCCCTCATGGGCCGGGTCCTTTCGCGGGCCGCAGCGGGAGGCTCCGCCTGTAACGCCTCGCGGCACCGCCCGCCGCGATAGATGCGGATGCGTGAGCGCGAAACGGTTCGGGATCGTTGCGGGACTGGGTGTTCAGACAGCCTTGCTTTCGGCGCGCAGGGCGGCGGCAACTTTCTGCCGAGGCGCCTTGGTGACTCGCCCCGACCGGATGCATCTGGTGCATACCCACCTGGAACTGACGGTACCTTCCGGCGATATCGTCTTTATCTTCTGCAGGTTGGGCTTGAACCACCGCTTCGTCTTGCCGACTATCTTCCGGCCGACGCCGCCCTTTGCCTTCGCGAGGCCGCGCCGCTTGTAGTGTATTCCGATGGACGGCCCCTTGCCGCATATCTCGCAGTGTCTGGACATTTTTCTCCTCTCCTGAACCGGGACTCGCTCCTCACAGCAACCGGACGGAAAACATGGATACATTGAAAGCCGTCGGGTCTCAAGCGAATATTTCCGAGGTAATTGTTTGGGGCGCATGGCCGTAGCTGCAAAGTCGGATGCGGGCTTCCAGAAGCGCTTTGAGGGGAAAGCTGACCCGCCGTCGCCTCGCGCCCGTGTCTCCGCAGATTACCTCTTACCTCCGGCAGCTCCCGAATCGCCTGGTTGGCATCCGCATTTACGACCATGCGCCCGCATTCGTATTGTGGAGCGGATTATCCTTGACACGCGGCGGCCGGCGCCTCATCCTTGATGGTCGAAGTGCGGGGCGTGGCGCAGTTTGGTTTAGCGCGTCTGAATGGGGTTCAGAAGGTCGCCGGTTCGAATCCGGCCGCCCCGACCAGCCTTTGTTCGCCGCTAAACCCTCCATCCTCACATCCGCGAGGCGAGCTGCGGTGCGTCGCCTCGCCTCCTGCAGGTGCGTAACTTTCATCCTTATCCGCGGGGCGAGCCGGTTGCTCTGGCATGGCGACGCCGGAGGGAGAAGAAGGGCTGGAGGGCCGGAAGAAGCCGGGACAGGGCGTTTCCCGACGGTCAAAAGCCGACAGGCTCAGCCGAAGCCGCTCAAAAAAGAGCCGGTTGCGATGTTTTCGCGCGAGAGAGAGATTTGCGCGGGCGGTCGGGAGCTTACCCCAGCCATCCAGAGCGAACGCGCTTCCGCCAAATTGCGTTTTT
>JAOACM010000218.1 GCA_026417845.1 Planctomycetota bacterium
CCGCAAGACTTTGCGATACGGGGAGTTACGGCCCTTCTGATCGCATGTCCGAACATACCCCTGGTGCGGCGCGAAGATCGTTTGCGGAGCCGTGGTGCGGGGTCCGAATCTCAACCTACAGCCCGAAGGGGCTATTACGATAATTAATCCATGAGGGAAAGCATCCAGAGACGGCAGGCACCTTTGGGGAGTGGAGACGGCATGGCCGACGGCGGGCCTCTGATCGTAAGGGACGTCCATCGCTGTGGCGGCTACGAGTGCGCGCCGCCGGTAACTCCGATCTTCAGACGGTTGGGCATCGTCGAGACGAGGCGCCCCTACCGGTACAAGCCGCATCAGCACCTGGGCTACGAAGTCATATTCGTGGATCGCGGCCTTTACCGCTGCCGCCTGAACGACGCACTCCTCGAGCTTTACCCGGACGACGTCCTGATCGTCAAGCCCGGTGACTGGCACGCCGACGAGTGCGAACCGCCGCTCAGATACTTCGGTATCGGTTTCCTGCTGGGCGGTCACGGACCCGGAGGGGAGGAGGCGCGGATTTTCGCGACCTCCGTACGCCCGGAACAGCAGCGGTTCCGTGCCGATCGCGGCATGCTGTGGCCGATCCTCCAGCGCATCGAACGCGAAGGCGAGATCGGCGACCCGATATCCTCACACGTGCAGGATGCCCTGCTCCTTGAACTTTTCTGGCTCATGGTCAGATCGCTGCCGCCCGAAGCGATCTCGGAATCGTTCCTGGACCTGTCTCGCGAGCGCGCAGGCTGCAACGCGCTTCTCAGACTGTTTGAAGCGCACGCGACCGAGCGCCTGCCAGTCTCCGCGATGGCCAGGGCGCTCCACATGAGCGAGAGGCTGCTGGCCAGGAAATGCCGACATATACTCGGCGAAACCCCTGCCCGCGCGTTCCTCCGCTTCAAACTGGAACGGGCGCGCGACCTCCTGGCCAGGACGGAAATGTCCATCAAGGAGATAAGCGCCTACTTGGGGTTCAGGGATCAGTTCCATTTCTCCAAGGCGTTCAAGCGCGCGTGGGGAACCGCCCCGTCGGAGTATCGGCGCAGGTATTGATCGCTCCGGATGGGATTTGCCGCCGGAATGTCCTGTAGCCTGCGGATATGTTTGAATACCCTCCGAATGCGGCGCACCACGCGCATTCACATGGTGCGCGCGACGCCGGGAACGGTTCTGCCCTAAAAATACATCAACTTTGCGGCGGAATACATCGGGATAAGCTTTATCGTCGGCTTTTTCATGGTAAGAAAAATACATCGTCAGCGGTTTGTGTCGCGCGGGGATGCGCGATCGAAGCGGCGATTGATCCGGTACTCTACGGCCAGCCTGCAGCGACAGGTTGACGGCGATAGAATCGGGATGGTAAGCGTGCTGCGGCCGGGGCGCATGACGAATCTGGCGGTGGAGGAGGAAACGATCGCAGGCGGATGGAAGAGCGATTCCGGAGGAGAGATGTCCGGGCGACGATCGGCGGAACCGCCCCGATGCGACATCCAGGCGCGGCTTTTTCAGGAGGGTTGGCAATGACCGATGTCGTCAGGGATGTGGGCGTTCAGAGCTGGTGCTTCAGGCGTTTCAAGGACAACGCAACCGTGATTTCCAAAATCAGGGAATGCGGCGTCTCGAAGGTGGAGCTTGCCGGGGTCCATGCGGACTTCAAGGACGAGAAAAAGGTCGCCCCGGTGGCTGAGCTTTACCGGAAGGAAGGAATAGAGATAGTGAGCATAGGTGTTCAGGGAATGGCCAACAAGGAGACGGACGAGACAAAATTCTTCGAATGTCTGAAGGTCATAGGGGCGAGGTTCATGTCCGTTGACTTCGACATAAACGCCGTCCCTGAGGCCTTCAAGGTGGCGGAAAGGCTGGCAGAAAAGTACGACGTTCGCCTTGCCATCCATAACCATGGAGGGAGGCACTGGCTGGGAAGCGCCCAGGCGCTAACGCACGTATTTTCTAGGACCGGCCCTCGTATCGGCCTGTGCCTCGATACCGCATGGGCACTGGATGCCGGCGAGGATCCACTGAAGATGATTGAAAAGTTCCGCGACAGGCTTTACGGCCTGCACCTGAAGGACTTTGTCTTCGACACCGCCAGGAAACCCAGAGATGTCGTGGTCGGTGAAGGCAATCTGAAGCTCAGGGATATCCTCGTAAAGCTCAAAGAAACAGGTTTCGCCGGATATGTTGTCCTCGAGTACGAAGCCGATCCCGACAACCCGGTTCCGGCTCTGAAGAAGTGCGTCCAGGCATTCAGAAACGTCCAGTAACAGGGCGGCCCCCTTCGGGGGAGGCTATCCTCCGGGGCGGTAAAACCCGGTCGGGATGTGAGGATTGGCCCGAGGCAATGCAGCGATGCGGCATCGGATGGTCCGGATTAAGAGCCTGTCCAGAACCTCCGGACGGATCGGGCGGGATGCTGCGGAAACCTTGGGCGCTGGGGGGATTTTCGGATAGACTCTGAGGAGGAGGATGCGATGGCAAAGTCGCCTTTGAGACTGGCTCTTGTCGGATGCGGCGGGATATCCGGAGCCCATGTTAAGGGGTACAAGGACCTTGTGAGACGGGGGTGCAACTCCTTCCGGTTCACGGCGTGCGTAGACGTGAGCGAGGAGAACGCCAGAAAGCGCGCGGCGGAGCTGAAGGAGATACAGGGGACCGAACCGGCGGTCTTCGGATCAGTCGAAGATCTTCTGAAAGCGAAGATCGCCGACGCGGCCGACGTATGCCTGCCGCACTGCTTCCACCACACCGCCAGCATTGAGTTGCTGGAAGGCGGGCTTCACGTATTGTGTGAAAAGCCCATAGGCATATCGGTGGCCGCGACGAAGAAGATAATCGAGACCGGAAAGAAGGCTAAAAGGGTGGTGGCTACCGCCGAGAACGTCAGGCGGTACCTCGGCGCGCGCGCATGTCGCTGGGCGCTGATCGAAAAGAAGATAATAGGCGACATCCGTGCGGTGCACGTGACCTACATCACCAGCCAGCCGTTCGATCTGACCAATCCCGCCATGAAATGGCGCGTCGTAAAAAACCTGGTCGGCGGCGGTATGATCATGGATAGCGGGGCTCACTTCACCGACATGATGCTGCATATGTTCGGCGACGTCGAGGATGTCACGTGTGTGATGCGCACGCACGACGACCGCGAGGTGGACGGACTTCCGGTCATCGGCAAGGCGAAGGCGGACGTAGAGGACGCCTGGCACGCCGTAATACGATTCAAGAGCGGACTTTACGTATCGTGGACCTACGCGCGCGGTTTCCCCGGTGCGGAGGTCTCTTCGGCCTGCTATTACGGCAGCAAGGGCATGATGAAGGATGCCGGCTTCCCGTTCCACTGCTTCCAGGACGGCGGCAACGCCACGATGGCCGACGGGAAAACAGTAACCCGCGAGCAGATATATCAGGATTATCTGTTGCAGCTGCCTCAGGCTGAGCGGGAGCGGCTGTTCCCATACGGCTGCACGAACGGCTTCGGCATCGAAATATGGGATTTCTGCGACGCGATACTCAAGGAACGGAAGCCCGAAATGGACGGCACTGACGGCCTCCGCGCCAAGGCATTGTGCGAAACCTGCTACGAATCCGCCCACCGCGACGGCGCGCCGGTCAGGTACGCGGACGTGCTGAGCGGCAAGGTGCGCGACTACCAGAAGCCGATAGACAGATTCTGGAAGCTGACGTAAGTGGTCCGGAATCGGTTTTTGCTCCATCTGTCCCGGCCTTCTCCCGGATAGACGCGGCAGGCGGGTGTTACCGGGTGCGTCAGGGTCCCACCCCGGTCACATGGTAGCGTCCGGGTTCCTCCTCGGGCGTCTTTCGCGCCCGACGCAGAGATCGGGCGTTACCGGGTACTGCCGCAGGGTTAGAGATCAGATCCCATCCGGAAACCTGCCGCCGCGGAGCTTACGGCTCTGCGATCTCGACCTCGCGGCAGGAAATTTCCGAACAGGCTTCTATCCGAGCCGGTTGCGATGTTTCTTGGCGAGAGGAGGATTTGCGTAGGGGTGGGGCGGCTTACCCCAGCCTCACCAGAGTGAACACGCTCCCTCATGGTTGCGGTTTTCGCGATTTTTACCCCAGGCACCTTTCAGACAGCGCCGGCGACAAAACCTGCGCGTACCACCCTCCGTGTCAGTTTACCGCAGCCCCTCTTACAGCTGCCCCTGCGGACCGACAGCGCAACCGGCTTGCTGCTACCCCGGGATTCCCGATCGGTCCTATGCCCCTGCGGGTGGACCGGTGCCACAGTTGGTTGGGTTGCGCAACCCTTGACGACCAGCAACTTCCAGAAAAGTCCCAAGACTACAAAGGCGTCATTAGAAGCCACGGCGTCGTCATGTGTGTTGCCGTAAAACATTGCGATCCCTAGCCCATTCCTCTATTTCACGGACTTCCTCTTCCATAACTGACTTCGGGGTTGCGGCGATGGCGGATAATATATCGTCTTTTTCTATCTTAGCATCGCCTTTTCTCAATCCTCTCTCGAATGCACGGCAGGCAGCATCCTCGACTATGTGTGCGATATCTGCTCCTGAGTAACCATCAAGTCTACCTGCTATCTGGTCAAAGTCATCAAGGACAAGCGTATGTGCCCCTTCGCGAAGTTCGAGCTTTAAAATCTGCTTTCGCGCTTCGCGATCAGGCAGGCTTACATAAAATAGCTTCTCGAACCGACCAGGACGGAGAAATGCCGGGTCTATCTTTTTTGGCTTGTTGGTGACAGCTATTACTACAACCGGCTTCTTCCGTTCCTTAAAGAGCCTTCCGATTTGGGCAAGCAGGACAGGAGTTATCCTCTGCATTACGGATGATGTCTGAGTATCTCGTTCGCAAAGTATCCACTCGGCTTCATCCAGCAACAGGACGGCCCGAGGCTCCATCCTAAGTTCTTCGAAAATATGCTCTAGCCGTTTCTCCGCTTCTCCGGGATATCCCATGATGACCGATGGGCTGACGTCTATCAGTTTCGCTTCCAAGTCTTCGGCGATGGCGTGGGCTATCATGGTTTTGCCCGTTCCGGGCGGCCCGAAAAGAAGCATCCCTCCGCCAACCCGGATGCCGAGTTTATATGCCAGTTCCTCATTTTCAAAGGGCGCTATCAGGCGCTGATATACGAATCGTTTGACCTCCTCGAGACCGGCAACCTTCTCCATGGCCCTCGAAGGCATCGGCGTAGAATCTTGTTCCTCATGCTCTGAGCCAGGCGGCGCCGTTTCAGCAGCGATCCCGCCCCGGTCCTCATGCGGCGCCCGAGGCATCTGCATTGCCTTGCTCGATCCGTTCTGAGACTTCTGGGGAGATTCGAAGAGGGCGAGTACTCTTGCTGTAATCTCGGGTCCATACGTCTTCTTGGCCGGGATTTTGTGCCCCTTGAGCAGCCTGATTTCCAGAATATTGGTCAGCTTACTAGAAGCTTCGCTGATTCTTTTTATCTCGCCTATCGGTTTGACTCTGACCTGCGCCGGGAATCCTCCTCCCCACACTGATGGGTCAATATTCATCCCCGCACGATCTCGAGCTTCGAACGGTCCGATAAGCTCGTCCCTCGACACGTTGACAAGGAAACCAACGTGACCCCGTTCAATCGCCTTCATATGATCGAACTGGAAAGCCCTGTCGCCGAACAATCCTTTATCGAGGCATTCTTTTTCGGTCCCATCAGTGCAAATCATGAAGAAGCACGGAGGCATTTGGTCCATTTCATTTGCCCTCCAGATGGATAGCCGCAGCCGCGCCCGCTCAGCGGACGAGGCCGAGCCTTTTTCCGACGCGGACGAAGGCTTCCAGGGCGCGGTCCATATGGTCGCGCTCCAGGGCCGCCGATATCTGGACGCGGACCCGCGCCGTGCCTTCGGGCACCACCGGATACCCGAAGCCTATCACGTACACTCCCTCGCGCAGAAGCTCCCCGCTCATGCGTATGGCAAAGGCGGTCTCGCCAACGATGATGGGGATTATGGCGGAGGGTCCCTCGAGCGGCCTGAACCCCGCCCGCCTCAGCCCCTCGCGGAAGTATTCCACGTTCCGGTGCAGCTTCGCCACTCTCTCAGGCTCGGACTCAAGTATCCTCAGCGCCTCCAGCGCGCTGCACGCAACCGTGGCCGGCAGGGCGTTGCTGAATATCTGCGGGCGCGAGGACTGGACGAGCGTCTCGACGACCTCGGCCGGCCCGGCCGCGTAGCCGCCCGCCGCACCGCCCAGCGCCTTGCCCAGCGTCCCGGTGATTATGTCCACCTCGCCCTCGACCCCGAAGTGTTCAGCCGTCCCGCGCCCGTGCCTGCCGAGAACCCCCACGCCGTGCGAATCGTCCACGAAGACTATCGCGCCGTACCGCTTCGCCAGGTCCAGTATGTCCGGCAGCTTCGCCAGATCGCCCTCCATGCTGAATACGCCGTCGGTCAGGATGAGCCTGCGGCGGCATTTCGATGCGCCGGCCAGCTTCTCCTTCAGCTCGGCCATGTCGCCGTGTCTGTAAATGGCGCGCGGAGTCTTCGTGGCAAGCCTGCAGGCGTCTATGAGGCTCGCGTGGTTCAGCTCGTCTGATATTACGATGTCCTCCGGCCCGACAAGCGTCGGCACGACGCCGGTGTTGGCGGCCCAGCAGGATACGTATGTAACGGCTGCGTCGGTCCGGTGGAACCGCGCCAGCGCCGTCTCGATCTCCCGGTGCGCCCGGAGCGTGCCGCAGATGAAGCGGACCGAGGCCGTTCCGGCGCCGTATATATCCAGCCCCTTTTTGCCTGCCTCGACCACGCGCGGATGGCCGGCCAGGCCGAGGTAGTCGTTGGAGCACAGGCAGAGGACCCTGCCGACCCCTTCCATCTCGACCTCGGGCCCCATCGGACCTTCCAGGTAGCGGAGCATCTTGAACTTGCCGGCCGAACGGAGCTGGTCGAGAGATGCCGCGAGCTCTTCGCGAAGCGCCTGGTTCATTCCGGAAACTCCTCCCATGCCGCCCTTTACCGGAGATGCGAAGCGAGAACGCCCGGCGGCTGTCGAGTGCGCAATCCGACCGCGGCACCGAATCATACCCGCGGGGCGTATGGCCGCCCGGAAATCCCGAGGCAGCGGGCGGGGCCCATCCCGGACGCGCCTGGTGCCCGACATGGACGCCGGGCGCTACCATCGCCCGACGCTTCGGGTCGGGCGCCGCCATGTGCTGCCGCAGGATAGTCACGCGCCCCCGGCCGGCACGCTGATGCGGCTTCTGCCGGCATTCGGACGCCGGGCCCGGACGCCGGCGCCGGTTCCGCTGCGCGGCGGACGATCCCGGGAACGCGAACCATCGCCACTGAACGGTCGGATCCATGCGTCCCGCCGCTTTGAGCCGGCGGACGTATCCTCCGCTCTTCCCGCTGGCGCGCGCAATGTTAGCG
>JAOACM010000219.1 GCA_026417845.1 Planctomycetota bacterium
CGCCTCTCGGAGGGCAGGGGCAGCAGTATTGCTCTATGACGGCCTGACCGCAGACACCCCCATGATATCGCTGTCGGATGCTGACTGCGAAGCCGTAAGGACTGCGAGGGAAAACATCGGAGCTTGGAGGACTGCGGCTGCCTTCGAGCCGGTGTCGGTAATACTGCGTCGCGCCCTGCTGCGGTCCGGCTACATCGCCGCATGCGGCTATCCGAACAGACACGCGCAGGCTGCGGCGAACCTGGAAAAGCTGCTCGACCTGATAGCTGCGCGGGAAAGAGCGGGAAGGGGCAGCCTGCGTGAGCTGGTCGCGTGGCTGGAGGCGCGGGCAGATGCCGACGCGGCGGAACCGGAGGCATCCGTACGTCCGGAAGGAATAAGCGGGATAAGGATCATGACCGTCCATGCCGCAAAGGGGCTGGAGTTCGGCGTCGTGGTCGTACCCGAGCTGGAAGCGGAGGTGGCGGGTGATGTGGAGCACGGGGTCATTCTGGAGGATCCGGGGACGGGCCCGATACTTTCTATAAGGCGGGCCTACCTGCGGGCGGATGTCAGCCAGCATCCCCTCTACCTGGCGCTCCGGGAAACGCGGAAAATGAAAACGAACGCCGAGATTAAGCGGCTGTTCTACGTCGCCTGTACCAGGGCATCGAACATCCTGCTGCTTGCAGGAAGCGCTACTGGAATCCTCCATGCGCGTGGGAACAGGTGGCTCGATTATCTACCGCTGCTTGCGCCATCCGGCAAGAACTATCCGGAAGGAAAGGAAGCTGGAGAATGGGTTCGTTCGAATGAGGGGTTGAACCTCGACAAAGGAGCGGATGTCGGGAGGTGGGATCTCAGTCCGGGCGCGGGAAAAGACGACTTGAACTTCGAAGTTGTTAAACCGGTATCCTACAGGCCTCAGGATCCCGCAGTGTCAGCCGACCGCTTCAAAGAACTGGCACGCGCTCTGGCCAAGCCCGATGCAGGACCCGCTACGGCAGCGCCTTCGATTATTCGAGCCCTCCCGCGGGCACATCCTCCCGTAACTGTCGTATCCCTGACCGGGGCAATCGGTGCTGAAGCGGATTCAGATGTAAGTGGGCCAAATGGAATCTTCGGCTTGGTGGACACGCTTGACGGGACGGCTCGCGACGCCAGCAGCAAGGCCTCTCGGCCTCCGATCCGGCGCCGGTCAGGGATAGAGCCTCTCGATTTCGGCATACTCTTTCATGCTATCGTCCGGAATCTCCCAATGCCGAAAAGCTCCATCCGCCGCGCGTGCCATATAGAGGCATCGAGGGCCGTGCTGGGCCCGCAGATAGACAGAGAAAGGCTTGAATCGGAACTCTACAGCGAAGTTTCGAAGGCCGCGTGCAAGCTTGAGCAGGCTTTGAAGGCGCGTCACTCATATGCGGAGCTACCTTTTATTATCCGCTGTGGCGAATCGGTTCTCATCCGTGGAAGGCTGGACCGGCTCTGGTTGGATGAGGAGCGCGATATATGGGAGGTAGTAGACTACAAAACCAGTGTCGCTGAGGGTGACAGGGGTGGCACCTATGCAGCAGAAACTGCCAGCTGGAAGCACGACCTCCAGATAAGGATATATGCAGCCTCTGCCATGCAGGTGATCGGGCAATGGGGCGAGAGAGAAGTGAAGCGCGTATCCACAACTTTGTACTTTACAGCTACAGGTAGCAGCATCCAAAGGACCATAACCCAGAGAGAAGCCGATGAAGCGCTCAATCTGCTGGCAGAAACAATCGGAAAGCGAATCAGCTGAGGCATGGTCTCCATCACCCGCTTCCAATGTGGTGGATGTCGCATGCTGGTGCTGAGGTATCAGCGTGATTTCTCTTTTTGAGTTATATGGATCAGGTTTCCACCATCGTATTCAGATGTCCCCCGGTTTGAATTACCGTCTTGGATCGTAGCGTAACCTGTTTAAACAGAATGGGATATGCGCTGAGGTCTGGTTTTGAGAGAGAAGTGGATATTTTGGCAGTGGTGTTGTTGGCGCCCTTGCTCTTAGAATGTCATAGGCGGTCTCACTTATCCGGACGTAACTTGTTGTTTATCAGGACCTTAAGTAAAAAACGGCATATCTTCGATATGCTTAACCGGTTGACTTTGCATAAAGTTACGCTTCGCAATGCATGAGAACACTCTCCGTTGCTACAAGCTGTAGGATCTCGTCTATGGTTGGTGCACAGCATATTATGTCCCCCTGTTTCAGAGTGTTTTGAGGTGCGGGCTGATCGTACTGCCGTTCTGTCAAAAGTATATCACATACGCAGTAACAGGCTACAGGGAGCTTGACCGGTAAAGTGTCGTAATATGCGCCAGTACCACAAGTTATGTGGTTGAAACCCACAGAGCATGTTCCATTGCATAACTCCTTGTGCTGATAGGGTTTACCTGAAAGAGTCGTGCGGGGCACCTTGTTGCGCAACTTGCCAAAAGGCAGTGGGACGGGCATCAACACGTTCTTCAAAGGTGGGAGGCAGGGATGGATGCCATGGGTTGCTCAAGATCAGCTACCCAAGATCACTAAACCCAAAACATTTTAGTAAGCTGGCTGCGCTGTTGGTCCGCATGGGCGACTGCTGGAGTAGACGCAACGAACGGTTGAGGCAGGGCATGCGCAAGCTTACCTCCAGCGCTTCCTGAAAGCCTCTTGTGGGGTAAACATTACCAGGCGGGAGCGTATCCTATCTGAGGAGCCGGGGCAACTCCCTTCGGTGCCAGCGCAGATACCCCCCGTCCAAGACATCGCAACAATCTGGTCCGCATATGCCCCGAACTACGTACCGGCGTCCGGTACTGCGTACGACTTGCGCGAAGCACTTGTCTCAACCCATATCGGCGAGCTCCATGCCATAGGGCGCCTGTGTTCGATAAGGTCCTTCTGGGCCAGGCGGACATAATACATCCGCTCGCCCTCAAAAGTTTCTCTGATTTTCACTGAGTGGTCGAAGGCCATCGGAAACTCCCTGCAGGCAATATTGAAGGTCCGCAGGCGGAAGTCAAGCCGCACTATCTCGATCCACATTATCGGAGAAGTTCCGTGTGCCTCGACCGATATATCAAGACCGCCGCCAGGCGCGACCCTGACGACGCCCCCCATGCCGGTACCGTTAATAGAGAAGTCGAGAAGTATTCTCTCGCCAGTGGTGGCGTACGTAGAGCGCGACCTGATGGCTTCAAGGATGGCCCGGTGGTTCAGTTCGTCCACCCACACGGCGGTCAGTCCCTGGTACGGTTTTCCCCCCTGTCCCAAGTGATCATCTGATGAAGCGACTGCGGCCCAACGCTTTCCAGCCAGCCACGCATCCTGGGCATAAAACGGACCTCTCACGGAGAAGTTGACGCGCCTGCCTTCGCTGTGCGCCCGGTTTATCTCGTAGGCCAGGAAGTGGTATGGATCGTAGAGTTCGCTCTGACCGTGGTGCGAATATATCTCAATGGCCGACCGCATATCCCGGTCAGGCAGAGAAAAATCCACGGCGGCCGACTCGGCAGGGGGAGCATCCTTGTTGAAGGATATTCCCGTGTGGTGCGGAATGACGATAGCCTCAGAAGGATCCAGGTGCGGCAGTATGTCGGATAACTTCGCTACCTCTCCGTTGCCGAACGGCCGGCCTTCGTCGCTGAAGTAGTATACGTTGTGGTGACCGTCCGGGTAACCGCCGCTCGATTCGAACGCCAGGATGGTCGCAAAAGTGCCCGCCCGACGCTCCTCCAGAACCGCACGCTTGTGGATATCCCATGCTTCCCTCGAAAGTGACGAGTCGTGGTCCGTGACGGCCGCGAAATCCAGGCAGGACACGTCGCGCGCGTAGCGGAACGGGTATCGCCCGGCGGCGTCAGCACTGAATCTGGAGTGTATGTGCATGTCGCCCCAATACGGTCCCCGGCAGCCGTCCGCTACCTTCACGGGGTTGCTCCAGATGTCGTCAGCCGGTCCAGGGCCTCCGATTTTCTGGCCGCCCAGGGCGGACAGATCTACGGTCTCGCGGCCGGGGGCCGGGATGCCGTACCGCCTTATGCCGGGCCCCTCAGCGACGATGGGCACAGCAGTAGAACCCTGAAAGTCCAGACCATCGTGTATGAGTTTCCCCCGGTCATCGAATATGCGGACGCCGCGATGGCAGGTGCGGGAGAGGTTGAAGAACCGGTCGAGAGAGACGATGCGGAGCAGAAATGTGCGTCCTGGCGGGACAGAAGAGGGGGCGATCATGCGGATGAGGTATCCCTCCCCGGGGATGGTGGCCAGGGTGGGTAAGTCTTCGATCCGTTCGCCGTTGACGGCTATGTATATCTCTTCCTCCTCCGCCAGCTTGGAGGCTCTGGTGTTCCTCAGGTCAATCCAGACTTCGCCTCCCTCTTTGATTTCTCCTCCAACCACCCTGACCCTGATGTTCCTGCCGTGACGCGAGCGGGGTCTCCCCGTGAGAAAATCCGCCCTCGATATCTCGATTGCGAACTGTGCGCCCCCGTCGCCGCTCTCGGCGCAGACATAGTCAGGCCCATCCGGATCGGATGATTGAAGCTGCTTCGTGAAGCTTGGGTCTACTCCTATTGTCCAGCTCAGCGGGAAGCGCAGGTCAAGGAATGCCCCTGCAGTCATTCTCGGCAGGTTTCCGATCCGGATCTCGACGTCGGTCATCTCGTATACCCGGAAAGGTCCGTTCGTGACCTGAGCCTCCGCACGGCGATCGTCCCCTGTTCCCATCCGCCGGTGTCCTCCTTCAGCGGGCCGGCGCAACCGGGCCCGGTCCTTCCATCGCCGGCTGGTAGAAGTGCTGTCGGGGAATCATGCCGCGGCGAATCCGGCTATCGCTTCCGCCACGTACCGGATTTCGTCTTCCGTCAGCTCGGGGAATATCGGCAGGGCCAGCGTTTCCCGTGCGGCCCGCTCGGATTCCGGAAAATCCCCCTCGCGCCCCCCAAGGTCCGCAAAACACTCCTGCATATGGAGCGGCACCGGATAGTATATCTCCGTTCCTATGCCGCGTCCGGCGAGGAATTTCCGGAGAGCGTCCCTGCGTCCTTCGCCGGGGACGCGCACCACGAACTGATTGTAGGTATGGCCCGGCCGGACTTCGACCGGCGGTTCGACGCCGCGGATTTCCATCTCATCGAACAGGCGTCGGTACAGGGCCGCGTTGCGACGTCGCGCCGCGATCCATCCGTCCAGGCGCTTGAGCTTGACCCGGAGAAACGCGCACTGAAGGGCGTCTATCCTCCCGTTAAGCCCGACTA
Organism: Planctomycetota bacterium; assembly: GCA_026417845.1. Lineage (GTDB taxonomy): Bacteria > Planctomycetota > SZUA-567 > H5-PLA8 > CALKMO01 > CALKMO01. The sequence continues at coordinate 5,248 of JAOACM010000219.1, forward strand.
TCTTGTGAAAATACTTCGGCTCCATCCCGTGGGTCCTGAGCATCCTGCACTTTTCAGCCAGCTCGTGGTCGTCCGTGACTATCATTCCGGCGTCGCCGAGGGCGCCGAGGTTCTTGGTCGGGAAGAAGCTTATGCATCCGATGCTCCCCACGGCGCCGGCCATCCTGCCGCAGCAGGGCGTTCCTATGGCCTGCGCCGCGTCCTCGATCACGGGGATGCCTCCGGATGCGGCGATCTTCATTATCGCCTCCATATCGGCGCACTGGCCGAACAGGTGGACCGGTATTATGGCCCTGGTCCTGGAGGAGATTCGCCGGGCGATGTCTTCCGGCGATACGTTGAACGTGACCGGGTCTATTTCAGCCCACACCGGCCTGGCGCCGAGCCGCCTGACCGATCCGGCCGTGGCGAAGAAGGTGTAGGTCGGGCATATGACTTCGTCGCCAGGGCCTATGCCGAGCGCCATCATGGCGATCAGGAGGGCCTCGCTGCCCGAGGCGACGCCGACGGCATGTCTGCAGCCGATATAGGCCGCCGCCTCCCGCTCGAACGCGGCCACTTCCTCCCCCAGTATGTACATGCCGCTGGCCAGGACCCGTTCGAAAGCCGCCGACAGCTCTTCCTTCAGCGCCCCGTGCTGGCGTTTCAGATCGAACAGCGGGATGGATGTTGGTCCGCCCTTCTGGGTCGCCATACAGTATTTTTCCCCCGTACCTTCGGCCATGGCGCAGACCGGCTCCAGTTCCGGCGCCGGAACCAGAGGATACAACGCTTCGAGTTTCCGTCTCAAGTTCCGACTCAGGATGCGGTACCGCAAGTACAGGGTCTTGGAGCGACCCGTGGGGGACGCACCCCCGCCACATCAGATTGGCCTTGCGCTGACAGACGGGCAGAGTATCTTGGACAACGATGGATGGCGACCTGCTGGAAAGACATTTGGTAGCCGGCGAGGCCGGGCCCGTGGGGGGAACGCTAGGCTACTCGGAGCGGGCTTTCGAGTCCCTGGCGAGGGCATCGTTGCGCAGAGTTCCCGGCATATCGCCGGCCCGGCGCGGCGGGGGGCTGGGATACGGCGATGCTTCCCGCAGGTGGGAGAACGTCTACGTCCACTGTTCCGGCCTCTCGGAGCGGACGGTGGCGTTCGAGGTGGAGATTGCGGTTGATGGACGCGAACGGATCGTCGAAGTCGCGGAACGGGTCAGAAGAAAACTCGCGCTGGACGTATACCGGTCCACGGGGAAACGGTGCATCGTGGATATCAGGGTCGTGGACGTCTGGGCGTGAAGGTTGCCGCAGGGCAGGAGCATCGAGGAGGCGTGCCGCGGCCGGGCGGGGCGGGGAAAAACTCGTAGGCGCGCATCGCTGCGGGGAGGCGGACGTGACGGACGAAAGACGCGAAACGATCGGGCGGGTGGAGGTTTCAGACAGGGTATATTCCGAAATCGCCCGTCGCGAGGCGCAGAAAGTGCGGGGGGTGGTCGGGCTTCAGGGATCTTTCGTGGAGGCGCTGACCGGGAGGGCCAGAGGCATCCAGGTGGACAGGACTGGGCACGACGTATCCGTGGAGCTGAGGCTTTGCGTGGAGTACGGGGTCAACATCCCGGCGCTGGCGGCGGAGGTGCGGGAACGGGTCGCGAGCGCCATCCGGCAGATGACCGGGATGCGGGTGCGGGCGGTCAACATCCACGTGGATGCCATCGCCGAACCCGGAGATGGCGGCGACGCGCAGGGAGACAATGGCTGACGGCAGGCGGGAAATTCACTGGACTGATCGCTACGTCCTTGTGATGGACGTATTGACGGACCGGGGGCTGCTCCTTGTCAGCGGTCGCGAGCGGCCCAATCCGATGACCATCGGATGGGGCGCGGTCGGTTCGATATGGGGCAAACCCATGTGGATCGTCCTGGTCCGCCCGTCAAGGTACACCTATGGGCTTATCGAGGAGACCGGCGACTTTACCGTGAATGTGCCAGGCCGCGATCTGGAACGCGCATGCGCCGTGTGCGGATCCGTATCCGGGAGAGAGACGGACAAGTTCGCGGGGTGCGGGCTGACGGCCGGGAAGTCAGCGAAGGTGGTCTCCGCTTTCATAGAGCAGTGCCCGATACACTACGAATGCAGGGTTGTCCACGCAAACGATATC
>JAOACM010000220.1 GCA_026417845.1 Planctomycetota bacterium
CGCGCAGGCTTACCTCCGGCNCTCTCCGAAAGACGCTTGGGGTAAAAATCGCGAAAAACGCAAATCGGCGGGAGCGCGTCCACTCTGAATGGCTGGGGTAAGATCCCGTCCAGAAACTCCCCCCGGCGCCCAGCTTCCCGTAGCGTGCCACGAGATGCCAGCCGGAGGTTTTTGGATAGGCACTAAGAGCATATCCGAAAACTCCGGCCCCAGAGCTTACGGCTCGAAGCTGGCTGACTTTCCGGCGGGAGGTTTCTGGACGGGATCTAAGCCCCCCCCGTCGCCCGCGCAAATTTCCTTCCCGTCCAGGGACAACGCAACCGGCTCAAAAAACAGATTCTTGAGTCGCTTTCCCGGGAATCATGCGTCAAAATATAAGGCGGAGGGAAGGGCCGTTTCCCTCAGATCGGGAAGCCGAGGACTGGATGGGATTAGCTATCGGTTCAAAGGGGCTCGCGATGCTTCCGAGATACGCCTTGGTCCTGGGCGCCTGCGTCGTGCTGGCGGCCGCGCTCGATTCGTCCGCGGACACGGTGGTCTGCGTAGACGGGCGGGTGATCGAAGGGGAGGTCGAGGTTCAGGGAGATACCGTGGTCATAAAGGGTAAATTCGGGCGCACCACGATCCCGCGGGCGGAAGTGCTGGAGATCAAAAAGGGCGGCAGCGAGGACGAATACCGGAAAAAGCTGGAGGAACTGGAGAAGTCGGATAAGGCGAAGGATGCCGAGGCGCATTTCGCCCTTGGCAAGTGGGCGAAGGGAAAGGGCCTGAACAAACAGGCGGAAGAGCGGTTCAAGCGTGCGATAGAGCTGGACCCGGATCATGAAGGCGCTCGCGAGGCGCTGGGGTACGTCAAATACCTCGGGCAATGGATGCTTGAAGAAGATGCGATGAGAGCGAAGGGCATGGTTAAGGTACAAGGCAAATGGATGACCCCCGCCGAGGCCGAGGCGTTCCTGAATAAGAAATCCGGCGCCGACAGCAAGCCGGCCGACCCGCAAGCCGAGCCGAAAAAGATCGCCCCGGAGGTTGGCGAAACGCTCATACTGGTCAAATGCCCGACATGCAACGGCGTGGGGTTCATCCCAAGCCAGCTCGATTGTCGCCGGTGCAAGGGGGCAGGCTTCCTGTACAACGATGGCGTCCAAGTGATATGCAACAATTGCCGCGGCACGGGCAAAGCCGGTCAGCAATGCCTGAGCTGTCGCGGTTCCGGCAAGATATGGAAGAAACAGTAAATGCGGCGTCCGGACACTGTTTCCATGGAGAGGTCAAGCCGCACGGAAGCTTGGGATTGGAGTGCAACTCCTTTTTGTATAACATGTTGTGTCGAGGCTGTCCGCTCAGGTCCCATCCGTGTCCAGGTCTTTTCCCGAACACTTCCACCCATCGCTTAGCTTAAAATGCGACGCCAGCCCGAATCCAGGATTTCAGCGATAGTAAATCAAAAACACATTGCCGCCAAGCGTTTCGTTAATAACTCCATGCTAATAAAAGAGTTAAGGCCTATGGCGCAGATGCGGAGCCGATATCTTTCGCGGATTGGCACGGAATGTTCTACTGGATTCGGACGGCATGGATGGATGGGATCGGCAGCAGGGGAGGGGATAAAGGACGAAAGATAAGGTCCCGATATGTAACGTCGGACGAAGTTAAGGTTGCCGTTGCGAGGGCGGCAGGAAAAACAACCGGTTGTCAGCTCCAGTCCGCCCTTCGCGACGGCACGAGAGAAATCCGGTCTGAGGAGAAGTAGAATCCAGATTGGTAAGAAGGAAGGAGAAAAAGTAAAAAAGCCCGGTGCAGGTCTTGGCCTCCTGTCCCCCTTAAACCCCCGCCAGGGGGACGCGGCAGCGGGATGCTGACGGAAGCCAAGGGAGCACCAGGCTTTTTATATTATACCCAGCCCTCAATCCGACGACAAAAAAACAGCCTACGGCTGGGAGTAATCGCCGGAACTTCCTCAGGAACTTCCGAAGCCTAACTTGTTATTATCTAATCGGTTGCTGTCGGGATGCCATCGAAAAAAGCCCGAAACTCGGCCTTCAGAAACTTTATTTTTAAGCCGATAACAAGATACGGCGGTTTTGCACCGGGGCCGTCCTGTCGTCTTCCCAGGCAGATTCTGGGGCGGAGGCGATAGTGGCAAGCGGGAAGGGCGACGAAACGACCGCTGCGAGGCGGCGGCACGGTAAAGAGGAGGACGGTGCTGGAACAGAGGCGGAAAATCTGGAGGCAAAGGTAAGGGCAACAGCTTCTTAGAGCCTGCCCAAAACTCCCTGGCGCGGAGCTCGGGGTTCGAATCTGCCTCCCTTCCCTGTCTGGAGGTTTCTGCAGAGGTTCTTGCTGGAAAAGCCATCCAGGCGGTCGCAGGCCGGAATAGCAGCAACTTGCCGGGAAGAACCGATCAAGTGGCGGATCGCCGGCAAGTTTTCAGCAGAGGGAGAAGATATCGTGCGGAAACGGATCGAACGGTGGATGCCTTTGATCTTCGGAAGTATCGCGCTGATGCTGATGTTAGTGCCCGCATCAGCCGTCAACGACGCGAAGGCGGCGACCTACGCGCTGGCGATGCCGCTGCTTTCCTCCAATGTGCCGCGGGAACGGATAGCGGCGGCGGAGGATATCGGTAAGCTGCCGAAACCGGACAGGGAGCTGCTGCTGAAGTTCGATGCGAAATTGACAGCAAAAGAGGAGGAAGTAAGGCAGCTCAGGGCCCAGATGGAGGAGATCAGGGCGGCGCGGGCCTGCGGCGCCCCGGAAGCGGCTCTGGCGGGAGCGATCCCCGCGCAGGTGATAGGCAGGCGTATGTTATGGGGCGAGGAATACCTGGCGGTTGACCGCGGGAGGAGCGACGGGGTCGAGAACGGGGCGGGCGTACTGCACGCCGGCATGGTGGTCGGGCGCGTGGTCGGGACATCTGAGCGCGCGGCGGTTTTCGCGTTCATCACGCATAAGGGCGTACAGGTGCCAGCCAGACTGCTTAACGGGCGCGGGAACGGGATGCTCATCGGGAGCAGGATCGCGGGGGAACCCGGATGCCGCCTGGAGTTCGTGCGCGACCGGGTCGAGGTGACGGTGGGCGATGCCGTGGTCACATCCGGGCTGGATGGAACGTTCCCTGCCGGACTTCCCATCGGAAAAGTGGTCGAACGCTCGCTGCCCGCGGGGACCAGGTTCTGGGATATACGCGTGGAACCGAAGACGAGCCCAGACGACCTTGAGACGGTCCTGATACTGCGTCCCGACGCGGCCGCGCTTCCGTGGCCCGGCAGGAAAACCGGGGGGACCAGGCAGCATGAACGCTAGTGCAGCCGCGGAAGGCGTGCTCGGATGCGCCGTGGCCGCCCTCATCCAGCTCCGGCTGGCGCCGCTTCTGTGGGATATCGGCGTGCCGCTGGATCTTGCGTGGATATGGGCCTTATTCGTCGCGCTCTATGCCCCGAAGGGAGCCGGCGTGCCGGCGGGATTCGCCGCAGGCCTCTGGACAGATCTGATGGGCGCCTCGCGTCTGGGCCCCTTCGCGCTTGGGGGCGTATGCGCCTGCGCCGTCGCCCAGAGGCTCCGCAGGGATACCGCCTGCGACGGCCTTATGCGCTCGATGCTTGCGGCGTTCCTGCTCAGCCTGCTGGGCCTTGGGATCGGGGCGATCGCGACATCGCTGCTGTCCGGCGCATTCGGTCTGGCCGAGGGCCTGAGGCGCGTCGCGATCCAGGCGGCAGTCACGGCTCCGGCCGCCGCGGCGCTCTTCCATATCCTCCGCCTGTGCCTGGGGCCGACAGGTTGGGTGCCCCTTCCCGGCGAATCGAGGCGGCGCGGCGGCGGAGATCCGGTCGGACCGGCCGGCTATCCTGTGGCCAGGCGGTGAGCCTGGAGTCAGCGCCGCAGCTGGATCGGGACCGTCCGGACCCGGTAGACACCAACATCCGATCCGGGGGCCGTGCGGGGTCCGGCGCCGCCGGGACGTTCGCCGCCGGAAGACTTCGGCCTCCCGGCTGGACGGGGCCGGAAGAAGCTCTCCCCGCCCCGCCGCCGCGTCCGGTGCGTGATCCGGAAGGCCGGGACGACGGCGGACAGAGTCCAGGCTTGGAGCGGCACCGGGGATCTGAAGAATGCCAGCCGACGAGCTTCTGAGCGATCCGGGCCGCCGGGCTGAAGCGCCGCCGCACAGGGATGGGATGCGCGTTTTCGCGGCCGCGTCCGTGACCCCGCGGCCGCCGGCTACGCGCCGGCCGGCATGGACGCGGCGCGGGGAGAGGATATCCCCGCCGATGCGGGACGGAACGCGGCCGCGCGTCCCGGATATCGTCCGCGATTCGTTCGATCCTCCGCGCGAGCCGGCCTTCAGAAGGCGGGTGCGCGTACTCGCCGCGGCCATGGCGGCCGGATTCGCCCTGGTCGCCATCAGGCTGCTGGACATCCAGGTCTTCCGCGGGGCTTCCGCCGGGGGCGCCGGGGCGGCCGGCATTGGCGGCCGCCTGGTCGCTGCGCCGAGGGGGAGCATCGTGGCCTCCGGAGGCGAAGTGCTGGCCGAGGACGTGCCATCCTACGATATCGCGGTCCTCCCCCGCGCGCTGCCGCTGGAGAGGGCAAGCCTGGAGGATTTCAGGCGTTTCAATTCCGCGGAGGCCGGGGAGCGCGAACGTCTGCGGGAGGAGCTGCTGAGACGTCTGCGCGAGGAGGAACCGGCGGTCGCCCGGATAAGCGAGGCCACCGGCGTCCCGCGCGGAGAACTGGCGGAGGGCATCTTCAGGGCGTTACGCGATGCGGCGCGCAACTACGCAGGCGACGGAGGCTGGTTCGCGGTGGCGACCGGCATCCCGTACGAGAAGTGGGCGGCGTTCAAGGCTCTGAACGAGGACCCCTTCCGGGGCGACAGGATCCCCGGCGTCGGCGGACGCGTCTCGTTCCGCCGGATATATCCGTTCGGCGGCCTGGCCGCGCACGTCGTCGGAACGGTGGGCCAGCTGGACGCCAGGCGCTACGGGGAGATAGCGCGAGGGGTTCTGCCAGAGCGGTCCGCGCCTTCGGAGAGGCTGTGGGCGGCGCTCGGGCGGACGCTCGATGAAGGGGCGCGCGAGGCGTTGTCGGGTCTGCTGGGGTGCCCGGTCGAGGACGTGGCATCGGCTTCAGAGCTCAGGACGCTGGCTGCCCGTGCAGGCTGCGAGGATGAGCTGATCGGGCGCCTGGGCATCGAACGCAGCCGGCTCTACGACGGATGGGACGACTGGTTCCGCCCGCTGCCGGCTGAGATGGCGTGGCTCCCGGCTGCGGGAGCGCAGGGGCGGAGACGCTTCCGCCCGCTGCCGGATCCGACCATCGGCGAAACGGGCATCGAACGCCGGTACAACCAGCGTCTGAGGGGGAAGGCCGGGTTCGTGAACGCCTCGGGGAAGCCCCCGGCGGAGGAGGCAGCGCCAGGAGGCCGGGACGGAGACGCGACTGAAACATACGCGCCGGCGCGGGGCGGGGATGTGCGGCTGACGCTTGACTTGGCGATCCAGCGCGCCGCGGAGGAGGCTCTCACGCGCTCGGGCCGCGCCGGCGCGGCAGTGTTGATGAACGTAGAGGACGGTGCAGTCCTGGCCCTTGCCTCCTTCCCTTCCTTCGATCCCAATGTTTTCTCCTCGCGCCGGGCTGAAGAGGTCCGCGCGCTCATGTCAAACCCGGCCAGGCCGCTGCTGAACCGCGCCATCGCCGGCCTGTATCCGCCAGGTTCCATTATCAAGCCCCTGGTGGCGATAGCGGCGATCGAGGAGGGAAAGGTCGGCCCGGGTGAAATCTTCGAATGCTCCGGCAGGCTCCAGGTTGGCAGGTGGACGTTCCATTGCGATCAGAAGAGGGCGCATGGCGGGGTGGACCTGGTCGAGGCGGTAGGCAGGAGCTGCAACGTGACGTTCTATTCGCTGGGCGCCAGATGCGGGGTGGATCTTACAGGCAGGTGGGCGCGCGAGGCGGGGCTGGGCGAACCGACGGGGATAGACCTGCCGGCCGAGGCGGCGGGAGTGCTGCCGGACAGGGAATGGAAGGCGCGGACGTTCGCGGACAGGCCGGGCGAGGCGGCATGGACGGTCGGCAACGACATGCACCTGGCAATCGGCCAGGGATATATCCGCGTCACTCCGCTTCAGATGTGCACCATGATGGCCTGGATCGCCAATGGGGGCCGGCGGGTGACCCCGCACTTCGCGGCCGACGGAGAGCGGCCCGCCGCCGGATCCGGTCGCCGGATATCGGACCGCGCGCTTGACACGATCCGTCGCGGACTCTGGCATTGCGTAAACTGCGGGACGCCCGGCAGGCGCGGCACGGCATATTCGGCATTCCACGAGGACGGCCCGCCCCTGCCGATCCAGGTCGCGGGCAAGACGGGCACGGCGGACCACGGCGAGCATGGGCGCGAACCGCACGCGTGGTTCTGCGGATACGCGCCGTTCGAGAAGCCGGAGGTCGCCTTCGCGGTCCTTATCGAGTACGGCGGACACGGCGGGGCGGCGGCGGCGCCGATCGCCAGGCGGATAATCGAGGCGTACTGCGTGGGACGGGCGGCGCCACAGGACTCCGCCGCGCCGCCGCGCGCCGTCGCGGGACACGGAACGCCGGGCCGGTGACGGACCGCGGGCGCCGCCGGGGGAAAAATATGGATGCGATGTTCGAAGGCGGAGCGGGAAGGCCCGGGTTTGCACCGCGGGGCTGGGCAAACAGGATAGACTGGTCGCTGGTGTTCTCTGCCCTCTCGGTCGTGACCATCGGAATCATATATGTGGCCGGCGCCACGCTCGACTCCCGCGGGTCGGGGATGGCGATCCGACAGCTCCTCTACGCAGCCGCCGGCGCGGCCGCTATGATCGGCATCATGCGCCTGGATTACAGGAAACTGCTTAACGCCGCCCCGCTGCTGTATCTGGCCACGCTGCTGCTCCTGTGCGGCGTCCTGTTCACAAGACCCGTAAACGGCGCCAGGAGCTGGTACGACCTGAAGATCGTGCGCTTCCAGCCTTCAGAGATCGCCAAGATCGTGACGGTTCTGACGCTGGCCTACTACATAATGTACCGGGACAATTACAGGAGACTGTCCGGTCTGGCCGTGCCCCTGGCGATCGCCGCCGTACCCATGGGACTGATACTGAAGCAGCCCGACCTGGGGACCACCATAGTGTTCGTCCCCATGTTCGCCGCCATGCTATTCGCCGCTGGGGCGCGGCTGATCCACCTCGCCGCGGTGGGCGCGGCCGGCGCGGCCGGACTTGCAGCCATGTGGTTTACCATAATGAAGGATTACCAGAAACGGCGCGTCCTGGCATGGCTGTTCCCGGATCAGTACAGGAGCGCCGAGGCCTGGCAGCTCATACAGGCCCAGGCGGCC
>JAOACM010000221.1 GCA_026417845.1 Planctomycetota bacterium
CATGGAAGCGCAGCGATCAGCCATATGGCATGCTCCGCCGCGAACTTCAGGTCCACGGTCATACCGACGGTCACGAAGAAGAAACCCAGCGCGAGGTTGCGAAGCGTGCTCAGGTCGGCCAGTATCTGAGACGCGAACGGGGTCTGACAGAGAACCAGCCCGCCCAGGAACGCGCCCAGCGCCGGCGAGGCTCCGGCCGCGCCGGCCAGCATCGCCACGCTCAGACACGCCCCCAGAGACAGCAGAGAGAAAGCCTCCGGCGCCCTGGCCGCGGCGGCCGCCCGGAACAGCACCGGCAGAAGCCGCCTGCTCCCGATAAACAGTACTGGAAGGGCCGCAAACGGCAGAATCACCCGCCACCATTCCGGAGATCGCACGGCGGCCGCGGTGCGGACCGCTCCATCGGGGAATCCGTCCCCGCCGCCCTCCATCCCGGCCGCAACGCCCTTCCAGGACGCCAGGAAGGGCAGGAGAGCCACCGCCGCGATGGCGACGATATCCTGAGCCAGCTGCACGGCCAGCGTCATCCTGCCGTGCTGCGAATCGGTCTCTCCGCGGTCCGAATACGCCTTCATCACTATCGCGGTCGAACTGAACGCGACCATCAGGCCCACGACCGCGGCGCCGGCAGGCGACAGGCCGAGATGCCATGCCAGCGCCCCGACCGGCGCCGCCGTCGCCGCGATCTGGATCCCGCCCCCCACGATGCAACCCTTCAGCATCGCCCGCATCTCGGACAGGCGGAATTCCAGCCCGATGAAAAACATGAGCAGGATTACGCCGATATCCGAAAGTGCCTGGACGCTCCCCTCCTCCGGCAGAAGAGCCTTCCCGAAAGGTCCGATCGCTACGCCGAACAGGAGGTACCCTATCACCGGCGAAAGGCCCAGCCGCCCCATCAGCCACACGCAACAGGCGGCGCCGAGCGTCAGTATCACCAGTATCGGGACGATACCGCCGTCCACGATTCCCCCTCCGCTCCCTTCCCGCCCGCCCGCGCGCCGGCCGGTTCCGCCGCCGCGTCCGATGCCGCAGGGGTCATTCGATCACCAGGGCGTGGTATGTCTTTTTTCCCTTGCGGAGAAGTATGTATTTCCCGAAGAGCGCGTCGGCAGGGGACAGCTTCGCATCCTCGCCCCGCGCCCGGACGTTGTTGACGTATATTCCGCCGCCGGAGATGTCGCGCCTGGCCTCCCCCTTTGACCTGCACAGCCCGCATCTGACCAGCGCGTCCACCAGCGGAGGATCCCCGGCCACGAAATCCTCCGGCACTTTCGTCGCCGGCATGTCTCCGGCGATCTCGGCCAGGTCCGCCTCCGAAACCCCCGCCACCTCGCCTCCAAACAATACCTCGGACGCGCGTCTGGCCGACCGCGCCGCCTCAGCCCCGTGCACCAGCGCCGTCACCTCGAAGGCCAGCGTCGCCTGCGCTTCGCGCTTCTCCGGCGATTCCCGTACGGACCGCTCCAGTTCGCCCACCTGCTCCGCATTCAGAAACGTGAAGTAGTTCAGGAACCGGACCACGTCCCGGTCGTCAACCCTCATCCAGTACTGATAGAAACGGTACGGCGACGTCTTGCGCGGATCTAGCCACACCGTCCCAGCCTCGGTCTTCCCGAACTTCTTCCCGTCGGCGGTGGTTATCAGGGGGAACGTCAGCCCGTAGGCCGCCCCGCCATCCGCCTTGCGTATCAGCTCTATCCCTGCCGTTATGTTCCCCCACTGGTCGCTGCCGCCGGCCTGAAGTTCGCAGCCCTCGGTCCTGTAAAGATGCAGGAAATCGTACGCCTGCAGCAGCATGTAGCTGAACTCGGTGAACGATATGCCCGATTCCCTGTCCTCCATCCGACTTCGCACAGACTCCTTGGCGATCATCGCGTTGACTGTGAACCGCTTGCCTACGTCGCGCAGGAAACCTATCAGGTCGAGGCGGCAGAGCCAGTCGGCATTGTCCACCATCCTGGCGGGGTTGGTCTTCGATTCGAAATCGAGGAACCGGGCGAGCTGCGCCTTGATGGCGGCCAGGTTCGCGTTCAGCCTGTCGCGATCCAGCAGCGCGCGCTCCGTCGCCTTGCCGCTGGGATCGCCTATCAACCCGGTCCCGCCGCCGGCCACCGCTATCGGCCTGTGCCCCGCCCGCTGGAAACGCACCAGCCCAAGCAGCGGCACCAGGTTGCCGACGTGCAGGCTGTCGGCGGTCGGGTCGAACCCGACGTACACCGTCACGCGCTTCGACGCCAGCAGCTTCCCAAGCGCATCCCTGTCGGTGCAATCCTCGATCAGCCCCCTGCTCTCAAGCTCGGGCAGAATGTTTTCCATCCTCCGTCTCCCGATCTGGCCGGCCTCCGAGTCTGCGATGTCGGCTCCCGGCGGCGCCCGTCCCCCAAAATCGGCTGTTCCGGAGGACGGGACAAAGAGCCTGATCCGGAAACCTCCGGCGCGCAGCTCAGGCGCTCAGCGCTCCCCACCGCCCGGCGGGGAGTCTCTGGATAGGTTCCAAACCCGGACGTTACGCCACATGAAATGCATTCAGCCGGGGCGCCGGGCTCCATCGGTCGCTCAGCGAACAGACACTACCTTCGAACATCAGCGCTTCAAGCAGCAAATCATACTCCTGTCCAGCCTGCCGGTGATCCGGCGGCTGCCGGATCGCAAAGGGAAAGGGTTGGCGACAAGGATAGGCCGGAACAACCGCTGTGCAGTTCAGATCCTGTCCGAAACCGCCGGCCGGAGCTTATACGCTCGGCGATCCCTCCTTCCCGGCGTGAAGTTTCTGGATAAGCTCTTGCTGCGATGCCTGCCCGTTGTTGCCGCCGGAGGGAGATCCGGCGTCACGTTTCGCGGCGCCGGAGTCCATGCGCTACCTGCCCGCCTTCTGCTTAAGATACTTCGCGATCCTGGAAGATATCTCCGCCGCCTGGCGCCTCGTGAAGTCCTGCCACGAGAATACGCCTTCGCCGCGCCAGGCCGTCGAGGCGATGACATCGAACTGGCCCAGCGTCGCACCCGGGGTGCCGGCGCGATAGATCCTGACCAGTACGGACATTCGCGCCGCGCCGGCCCCCATCCCGACCCAGAATCTGAGGTGCCCCGATCCGTGGTTGATCTCTATCACCTCCCCGGTGACCACGATCGCGTCCCCGGGAACATCGCCCGCAAACTCCTTCGCGGCGAATCCCTTCCCGCAAAGGTCGCTTACCAGCACGGCCGACATGATCTTCGGCACTTCCTTCCTTTCAGCCTCGACCTTGTTCGGATCGTCGCTGTACTCCCCCTTGAAAACTGTCTTCGAGGCGTCGAAGTCCTTCACGTAGATCGGATTCCCGGACGATATGGTCCCAGGCGGAAGATCCACGTATACCCGGTTGACCGGAGAACCGCACCCGGCCGCCATCGCCGCGAAGGATATCGCGGCGAAACCCGCCGCCCTGATGCCGCCCGCGAAGCGATAAGACATTTCCTTTTTCCTCCCCTGGCCGAAGCCATCGCCGCCAAGTGCCTATCCAAAAACTTCCTGCCGGGCAGTGGAACTCGCTGAGCGTAATAAGCTGCGCGCCGGAGGTTTTCGGACAGGCTCTAAGCGCAGAGTCGCCCCGACAGATGCTCCACGCCCCGGCGCGCGTCCCAGGCCCTTTTGCATAGGATCATATCCCGGATTCGAACCGTCAACGGGAAAACCACCGGGGCGGGGGGAGCGTCACAGTATGGTGATGCTCCCGCGTTGGCTACGGCGACGCCCGGTCTGAATCATCGGGCGCGGGCGCGTCCCTGTCCGCCGGCAGCAGGCAGGCGGGACGGCTCCAGACGGTGCCATGGAAACGCCCGGGGTGGGATCCCCATGGCGTGTTCCGGCAGGTCGGTGGAGATGCCGGAGCATGTCCTCCGATGAGCCGCCAGGACTGTCCGGCACCGGAGGGCATCCGTTCGCGACCCGTTTCCCTCCTTACCCCCCGCGGCCGCGGCGCGTTCGCGAGCCGCCCCGCTCCGGCCGGTTCCACCCGAGGACGGGGTCACCATGCCACCCGGAACGTCATCCAGGTCTCGTGGACCACGAAGTCCTCGCCGCCCTCGTCGCGCCGGTCCGAACGGGAGGCGCCCAGTGAGATCGAGGCGTGCCGCGATAACCTGTACTCGATGCGCCCGCGCGTCTCCCAGCTGATCAGCCGCTCCCTCGACGCCCGGTCGCTCTGATGCCTGGCCACCGATGCGCTCAGCGTCACCCTCTCGTGCGGGATGAGCACGGCGGCCGCCCCGACGTTCGTTTCGGCCGTGTAGGGTGCAAACGCGGATGGTGAGAACCGGCGCTCCGCGTAGAGCGAAAACGCCATGCGCGAAGTCGGCTCGTAAGCCGCCGACACATCGAAGGCCAGTCCGTCATCGTCTTCAGCCAGATCGCCGACGGCCCTGACCCACGAATACCCGACGGCCGCGGAAAACTCCAGCTTCCCGTAATCGCCCCTCAATCCCATCAGGGCGGTCCAGGAATCGAAGTCGTAGTCGTCAAGCCGTTTCCTCAGCGTCCTCTCGAATCGCCCCTCGGCAAACGCGTCCAGACGGCCCGGAAGCCACTTGAGCCCGGCATCCACGGCGGCGCCGTGCGTCTGGAAGTCGGCATCCGAGTTCCGGCGGCTGGAGTAATCCCGCAAGGTATGCGAGTACCCCGCGCCGAACAGCACCCTGTTGTACTCGTAGGCGATCCTCGCCGAGGCCCTGTTCTCGTGGAAGCGCGCGGCCTGAATCGTCTCGTTCTCCGTTACATCCGAGTACGATGTCCGGCGGTATGCCTCGCCGGCCGCCAGCGACAGGCCTTCCAGTCCGAGGCGCGAAACCTTCAGCGCGGCGGAAGCCTCGTGGCTGGTATAGTCATCGTAACTGTCGCGGACATAATCGCGGAAGCGGAAGACGTAGTCGGCGGATGCCGACACGGACTCCGAGGGGTTGAACGTCAGCCGCAGCTCAGGCGCGTGCTCGTGTATCAGGTCCGATTTGCGGTCCCCGTCCGTCCTGAGCGCGTTGTCAGTGTATCTCGCCGTGGAGGACAGCGAGGGAAATATGCCCAGCTTGCCGATCCACAGGCCCTTCGGCGCGAACGGCGACTCCGGCGCCGGGCCCTCGGCCGCCGGGGCCTTCGGGGAAAGGACGCAGACGGTCGCCATCCAGCAGACGAGCGCCGCCGCAAGGGACAGCGGCGCGAATTCCCGCGGACTGCGGCCCCCGCGGCCGGCGCGACGGACGATCAGAGACCGGCCTCCGCCAGGATGTCAGGTACGTACTTGTCCCAGCCCAGCGTCATGATGTGAGCGCCCTGACACATGCCTTTCATCTCGCGGATCAGCTCGCCGGCTATCTTTATCGAGACCTTGTACTCCTCGCCCTTGTTCGCGGCCGCGAGCCGGTCTATCAGCTTCTTCGGCACGTTGACGCCCGGCACGTTGGCGTTCATGTATTTCGCCATCCCGGCGTTCTTCAATACGACTATGCCGACGAGTATGGGCACCTTTATGTGGGAGACCTTCTTCATGAACTCCCCGAAGGCCTTCGGATCGTACACCGCCTGTGTCTGGACGAACTGGGCGCCGGCGGCCACCTTCTTCTCCAGCTTGATGATCTGCGGTTCGACCTCGTCGGCGCACGGCGTGACGCAGCAGCCCTTGAAGAACTTCGGCGCGCCGTCCAGCTTGTTGGGTCTGCCCTTCGAGTCGCATCCGAGATCGGTGCCCTGTTCGAGTTTCACCATCGCCTGCAGGAGGCCTATGACGTCAAGGTCGTAGACCGGCTTGGCCTCCTTGTGGTCGCCCATGAGGATGTGGTCGCCGGTCAGCGCCAGGACGTTTTCGATGCCGAGGCCGGCGGCGCTGAGCAGGTCGGACTGGAGGGCGAGCCTGTTGCGGTCGCGGCAGACCATCTGGAATATCGGCTCTATGCCGCGGTCCAGGAGCAGGTGGCATGTGGCCATCGAACCGAAGCGCATGACGGCCGTCTGTATATCCGTAACGTTGACGGCTACGACCCTCCCCTTCAGGTACTCTTCGGCCTCATGCAGCGCCGGTTCTATGTTGATGCCCTTCGGCGGTCCTATCTCGCCGGTGACCGTGAACTTCCCGCTAGCTAGCGATTCGCTCAGCCTGCTCATATCGGTTCAATCTCCGTCCCGGTACTGCCCCCGGAATCCTTCCGGTATTCTGATCCCCATGTTTCCCATGCCTGCGCCCGCATCCTTCCGGGTTTCGAGCGCGCCCGGCTTCGTGACCGGAGGGCGCCTGGCTTCCGCCGCATGCTTCCCCATCATGCTCCCCGCGGTCAGGCAAGCTCCTTGCGCGTCATGGTCCTTTTTACTCCCGCGGAGGACCTGGCCCAGTTTACAGGAGGACGGACGGTCATCAGAAGGTCCAGCCGGCCCCTGGCTTTCAGGCGCCTGTAAATAAGGTACCAGGCGCAATCCATGTCTTTGGATACCTCGCACTTTCCGTCCTTTGTACCGCCGCAAGTTCCATTGATCAGTCCCTTGGAGCACCTCGCGATGGGGCAGATGCCGGCGGTTTCCGCCAGCATACATTGTCCGCAGCCGCGGCAGTTCTCTTCCCACGTGCCCGGCGCGACGTTCGCGCCCAGGAAGGTCGTGTTCATGGCCGGGAATATCTCGGCATCTTCAAACATGCCGGACAGCAGCTGAACTCCGGCTCCGCAGGCCATCGTAAGCACCGCATCGGCTCCGGCAATTTCCCGGCGTACGGTTTCGTTGAACTCCCGGTCGCATTGTCTCGTCACTGTCCGGACGGAAATGTCAGGCTTGTGGCCCGCCTTCCCCAGGGCGATGCGCAGTTCCGAAGCGAGGATCTCCGCCTCCTTCTCCCCGCCCGTCAGGCAGACCGAAACGCAGCCGCCGCAGCCCAGCACGAGCACCTTCTTTCTGCCGGACACATACTTGAGGATATCTTCGAGCGGTTTTCTCTCGGCAACGATCATTTCCCCGTCTCCTTATCCATGACTTTTCAGATCACTGCTATCTGCCCGCTTCTCGCGCCGCCGGTTCCTGCCGGTTGATGCTCCGGCCGGCAGACGCCGGTGCGCCTGCCCGGAATCTCCATGGAGAATCCTTCCCCGGTGGAGCCGGAGCGTTCAGACGCGCGCGGACAGGACCTTCCCCCCGGCGCCGATGCCTGCCATCACCTCCGATACCGCCCTGGCGGTAGCTTCGGCGTCGCCCGCGATCCCCTCGCGGAGAACGACTCTCCCGCCTCCGATCTTCAGCTCATCCAGTATCCGTTTCGCCTGTTCGGCGCGCCTCCGGACCCTCTCCACCACCCCTGGATACCTGCAGGCCCCAACGGAACATTCGAGGATGAGGACAGCATC
>JAOACM010000222.1 GCA_026417845.1 Planctomycetota bacterium
GGGGGACCAGCCCGTCGCGCGCGCCGAGCATGCGCGCCAGTGCGCTCCCGCCGAACTCCTCCCTCGTGAAGCCGACAAGGTAGAGAAGGTCGCCGGGGCGCTTCAGGTCCATCGTTACGCAGCTCGCGACGTCGTGGACGATGCCGATCCCGGATATCAGCAGCGTGTGAGGTATCGCCCGCGACTGGCCGCCGACCCTGTATTCGTTGTTGAGCGAATCCTTCCCGCTTATGAACGGCGTCCCGAAGGCGATCGCCGCGTCGCGGCAGCCTTCGGCGGCGCGCACCAGCGCCCCGAGCGTCTCCGGACGGCCGGGATCGCCCCAGGCGAAGTTGTCCAGCAGCGCGATGCGTTCCGGATCGGCGCCGACGCTGACAAGGTTCCTTATGCACTCGTCCACGGCGTTCAGCGCCATCATGTACGGATCCAGGCGCGAATAGTGGGGACATATCCCGCAGGCTATCGCCACTCCGCGCCGGGATCCGAGCGCCGGCGTAAGCACCGCGGCATCGGACGGTCCGTCATCAGCCGCGCCGACCAGCGGCTTTACCGCCGTCCGTCCCTGAACCTCGTGGTCGTACTGCCTTATCACCCACTCCTTCGAGCATATGTCCCAGGATGAGAGAAGCCCGGTCAGCGCGCGGGCGGGATCGAGGGCCGGCGGCGGGCTCCACGGCCGGTCCGCGGGCGGTACGATGACGGCCTCGCGCGCAAACTTCGGCAGCCCCTCGTGCAGGAACGACATCTCCAGCCTTCCCACCTCCACGCCGCGGTACCTGAGCACCAGCTGCCCGTGCGAGGCGAACCGGCCGATCACGGTCATCTCCACCCCCTCGGCGCGGCATATCTCCCGCAGCCTGTCCAGCTTGTGCTCCGGCACGGCCAGCACCATCCGCTCCTGCGCCTCGCTTATCCATATCTCAGAGTACGTGAGCCCTTCGTATTTGAGCGGCGCCTTCTCCAGATCCACCTCGGCGCCGATATCGGCCCCCATCTCGCCGACGGCCGATGAAAAACCGCCAGCGCCGCAGTCGGTCACGCAGTGGTACAGTTCCTCATCGCGCGCGCGCAGGAGCGCGTCCAGCACGCGCTTCTCCTCGATCGGATTCCCGATCTGGACGGCGCCGGACGAGACGCGTTCGGAATCCTCGCCTAGCAGGTCCGAGCTGAAGGTGGCGCCGTGAATGCCGTCCCGCCCGGTCCTGCCGCCGATAGCGACGATCAGGTCGCCGGGCGCGGCAGCCTTGGCCAGGAACTTCCGCGGCAGGATCCCTATCGAGCCGCAGAAGACCAGCGGATTGCCCGTGTAGGCCTCGTCGAACAGTATCGCGCCGTTGACCGTCGGGATGCCCATCCTGTTGCCGTAGTCCCGGACGCCGGAAACGACGCCATCCAGTATCCGGCGCGGATGCAGGCAGCCGGGCGGCACGGACTCCTGCGGCATGTCAGGCAACCCGAAGCAGAACACGTCAGTCCCGGCTATCGGCCTGGCGCCCAGCCCGACTCCGAGCGTGTCGCGGATCACGCCGCCTACTCCAGTCCCCGCTCCGCCGTAAGGCTCTATCGCCGACGGGTGGTTGTGCGTCTCGACCTTGAACGTAACGCCGGTCTCTCCGTCGAACTCGATCACCCCCGCATTGTCCCGGAAGACCGACCAGCACCAGCGCTTCCCGATCCGCGCTGTCGCCGCCGCGATCGTGCTCCTGAGCAGGTTGTCAACCTCGCCGAGGCGGTTCCCGGCGGGATCCTTCAGCAGTATGCGTCCCTTCATCGTCTTGTGGACGCAGTGCTCCGACCAGGTCTGCGCCAGCGTCTCCAGCTCGACATCCGTCGGCTCGCGCCCGATGTCGCGGAAGTAATCCCGGATGGCGCGCATCTCCTCCAGGTTCAGCGACAGCTGCATCCTCCGGCTCAGATCGAGCAGCGCGACGCCGTCCAGTCCGCGGACCGGCACCTCCACCCTGCGGAACGGGACCGCCGGCGGAGGCCTGCGCGGCGGCGGCTCGCGGTCAACGAACATCTCCTCGATGCTCTCGTTGGCCAGTATCTTTCTGCCGAGCAGGGCGATCTGTCCGCAGTCCAGGTCGGCTTCGATCAGGTATCTCTTCGATGTGTGTATCTCCCCGGCGGATATGCCCATGTCGGCCAGCGCCTCGCGTATGCTGCCCGCGGCAGGGTCCATCACGCCGGGCCTGCGCGCCACCTCGATGGACCGCGCCCGCGGGCATGCCTCGTACAGCGGACGGCCGACGGCCCAGACTTCCGTCACCCTGTCGGCGAGCAGTTCGCGGGCGAGCCGTTCGGCCTCGGCCGCCGACAGCCCGTCCTCGAACGTATAGACCCGCGATGTCCTGACGCGGACGGGCCTCGGCAGCCCGATCGCCGCCATCCGCGCCGCCACCGCCTCCCCCTCAGGGTCGGCCAGCTCCGGCCTCAAGCCAACCTCGATCCTGAACCGCATTTGAACCGTTCTCCCGCCCGGGGATTTTCCCGCTCATGCCCGCTGGCACGCGACACCCTTCGATCACAACATCCGCTCCGGAGTTCAGAGCAGGGACTCTTCGGGGCCGGAGATGCCGCTGAATGCGTACCCGCGCGAGTCGCCAGACTCAGGCGTCTAAGGCTCTGAGCATGCCCTCTTTGCTGAGCTTCCTTACGAGATCGATCGCCGCGTCGCGCCTGTACTTCAGTCTGGACTTTATCTCGAGTGCGTCGTTTGCCAAGCCTTCCGCTGTAACTTTCTCCCCTTTCCTGTAGGCAGTCCGATCCAGCCAGACGATCGTTCCCATGATCTCGAAGTCTGCTGCCTCGTAATTCTTCAGGTTCTGGACCGTCTTGATCACGGTATCGTAATAAGGCTTCAGATAAGGCATCCGCCATTTGATCAGATCTCCCGCTCTCCCCGCCTGCCTTATCTCGTACCTGATATTGCCGTCCGGAAGTTCCGTTGCCTTCTCCGTTACTGCCCCCCAATCCTCCGCCAGCCACAGGTCGCTCAGGACGGACGGATCGTACGGACCGTACAGGTAAAATCTGAACCTGTAGCCGAACGGCACGCCTTTCCCGGTCTGCAGGAGGTACATGTATTTCATCAGCTTCGTGCGGCCGAGGCCGGAGTCTTCCTCCGCGATCAGAGCCACAACGGCCAGCCTGTCCGGGAAATCCAGTTCCTTAGTCTGTCCCATGGTCTGTCTCCTTGCTTCGCCCGCACTTGTGAACCTCGGCTATTACGCGTTTAGCGTCCTTCCGCTTCTCCGGCTCAACATACAACATCTTCTTTTCGTTTTTGTGAAGTTTTTTTATTGGCGCGGAAAGGTCGGATAACAATCGCACCTGCCCGTCATCCATCAGAACAGGAATCGGCCTCAACTCAGGATTGTACCATGACCTTGCTGCCGTCCTTTCGTGGAACGGCAGCTTCCCGTCAGACAGCTTCCGCTTTATCTCATCAAATTTATCCAACTGGTCTTTTGTCGGCACTTCATCGGTTTCATAAGCAAGTCTGTAGTGGTTCCGCTCGAGTATTCTCCTGCCATGCTCGCCCGTTTTCCCGTCGCACATCAATCCGAACAGAAACCAATCGTCCCATTTCATGTATTCCTTCAGTCCACTCTCGTTCGGGAGAGGAAATCTCCCGTTCGGCAGAGCGCTTCTCATGGCTTCCTCGGTGTGGTAATCGTACGCGACTCTCGTCTTGTGAAAGTACACCTGCGTAAACATGTAATATCTGGCGAAGACCAGTCCTTCCAGAGCATGCCATCCGCCTTCTGTCGCGCCTATGTTTGGTCCTTCCTCCTTCTCGCAAATACATATTGTGTTTATGATCCTGTCCAAATCGAAGTGTCCATATCTTACTCCAGCGTGCAACGAGTCTCTCAGAAGGTAGTCCATACGATCGGCATCCATCTGTCCGTCAAGGAGCTCCACCCACAATTTACGGGATTCTTTCCCCTTCCCTTTACTGGCAGTCCCGTCCAGCATCGAAGCAACGTCTTCTGCGCTTATTTTATAGTTGGTTTTATTGAGATAGTGATCTTCTATCACGTCCTTTAACCGGTGTCGAATGACTGAAGCAGAATAATCCTCGTGCCTTGCTTTTTCGCCCGGTTTAATGTCAGGCATGAGGCTTTCGGTTGAATGGGAGAGCGGCGCGTGCCCTATGTCGTGCAACAAGGCCGTCAGACGGACCAGCTTGAAATCCCTCTTAAGCCCGGCCTCGTTGTAACCGTACGTTTTTTTCAGGACATCGGGATACCTTGCCGCAATCGACTCATACATCCTTGAGGCTACGTGCATTGCGCCAAGGGAATGTTCGAACCTGGTATGCGTGGCGCCAGGATAGATGTAATCGGTAAGACCAAGCTGGCGGATCCTCCGAAGCCGCTGGAACTCCGGCGTATTGATGATGTCCCGTTCCCAATCATCCAGCTCGATAAAGCCGTGAACCGGACATCTTATTTCGAACTTTTTGCCGCTCACGCCTTATCCTCTAGACATCAGTCCTATATGGCGGCCCAGATATTCTCCGTTTTCGCCAGGCGTTTCCCGCTCGGCCGTTTGTCCGCCCGCCGCGCCGGCGATTTTCAGCCAACGGTCCAGATCGCTCGCCCGGGCTTCCTTCTTCCCGTCATCTCCCCCGGCGCTCCCGTCACATGGCGTCCCCGGGGCCGGCGGGGTTCCCGGTGTTTCTAGATCCTGTGGTGCTCTCCGGGATCCCTCCGGCCGGAAACCTGGACTCGCGGCGGCGGCGGGCCTCCTCGAGCAGTTCCTGCAGCGCGGCCCGTTCGGCCGGATCTGCGGCCCTCTCCACGCGATCGGCCATCGCTTCCAGCAGGCCGGCCAGGCGCCTGAGCGACCGGGCCAGGTGCGCGGAATTGGCGGCGGCTATCCCGGCCCACATGTCCGGCGGGCCGGATGCGGTCCGGGTGACGTCGCGGAGTCCGGTACCGGCCAGGCTCAGCGACCGCTCATCCTGAAGCAACAGGAGGGCGGCGGAGACCATGTGGGGGACGTGGGAGCACAGGGCCAGGGCGCGATCGTGGGCCCCGGCCGTCATCTCGGCCGTCCTCATGCCGAGCGCCTCCCAGAACCCGCGCACCTTCGCCGCGGCCTCCGGCGACGACCTGGCGGACGGCGTGATGACGCACCAGGCCCCTTCGAGAACTACCGCGCCTTCAGGCTGGGGACCGGTCTTTTCCGATCCGGCTATCGGGTGGGCCCCGACGTAGCGGAACTTCGCGCCCGCGCGATCCATGGCCGCCTCGACATCGGCCACCACGCGCTCCTTGACGCTGCCGACATCGGTCAGGACGGCGCCATCGCCCAGCAGCGGCGCGACTTCGCCCGCGACGGAGCCCATCTGTCCGACGCCGCAGCAGAGGACCGCGATCTCGCAGCCGGCCAGCCACGGGCCGGGCCGCTCGTGTATCTCGTCCACGGCCCCGAATCCGGCGGCCTTCCGCCTGGTCGCCTCGCTCGGGCTCCAGCCCGCCACGACGCCCGCCACGCGCCGCCTGCGCGCCGCCTGTCCGATGGCCGCGCCCATCAGACCGAGGCCGATCAGGCCGAGCCTCCCGATCCGGAACTCCGACGGGCTTTCGGACATCGGCCTACCGCTCCTCCTTCCCCCGATTCCGGGCCGCGTCCGCAGAGGCTGCCGGTACGCCGACGGACCGCCGGCTTCGACTCCCGGTCAGGCCTGCGGAATCGGCGCGCGCCGCCCGGGCGGCGGGACCTGCACGAGAGGCGCCGCCATGCCGGATCGCCCGCCCCGGCCGCCCCCCCTTCGTGCCGCGCTACTTGCGCCCGACCTTTTTCTCCATGTACGCCACGGCCTTACCGAAGGTATCGTTGTCGGCCACCTCATCCTCGTCTATCTCGCAGCCGAATTCCTCCTCCAGCGCCGCTATCAGCTCCACCGACTGGATGGACTCCATCCCCAGGTCGCGCACGAAGCTCGCCTTCGCCGTGACCTTTTCCGGCGGAACCTTCAGCAGTTTGCATACTACCTTCCTGACACGATCCTCGACGCTCTCGCCAGCCATTCCGCGATTCCTCCCCTCCTTTTTGCCCGTCCATCCTTCCGCCGTCCCGACGCCGTCCCGACGCCGTCCTGCCGCCGCCCCGACGTCACCCCGCCGCGAGATCAGCGCAGGACCGGCACCGGACCGATGCAGGACGGCCGGCCCCGGGTTCCGATCCGGCCGGCCGCCGGACATGTGCGCGCCCCGGATGCCACGCGCGGCGGGCGGCCTCGAAATCCCCCGGCCCGTGCAGCCGCCGCTAGCGCTTTATCGCAGCCTTGAAGGCCTCGACCCTGGCCTTCAGCGTTTCCAGTTCCAGCTGCATGCTCTTTACGAACTTGTCTTTTTCGAACGTCCCGCGGACGGCGGCAAAGTCGGCCTCGCGCTCGGCCTCGTCGCCGTCCATCCCGAACCCTATGCGGGACTGCGCGCCGTATTCCTTTTCTGCATCGCCCAGCACCATCTTCACGAATTTCGTCCTGGCCGCAAGATAGTTATCGGCGACCTCCGCCAGTTCCGCCGGGGACAGTTCGGCCGGCGTCTTCCCGAACCTCTCCCTGTACATCCTGCAGTAGAAGGCGAAGGCGTCGCGCCCGTACGAGGCGTGGGCGTCGGTCAGGCGCGCGAGGAGCGAGGAGATCGAGGTTATGGCGCCGGATTCCACGTCGCGCTCTATTGCATCGAGCCTGTCCTTCGCCACGAGCAGGCCCGACAGGTCGCACCACCTGTCCGACGAAGAGGCCGATGGGTCCGGCTCCAGCGCCTTCTTCCAGTCGCGGCACGTTTTCACGGCCGCCTCGGCCCTCCCGAAGACCTCTCCGTACAGCGTCATCTCGATGGCCGCCCTGTAGTACTTGGCGCCGGTCTTAAGCAGCAGCCGCTTGATCAGGGCCCCGCCCACCGAAACCTCCTCGACCGCCTTGTCGGTCTCGACGGCCAGTCCGTTCAGCAGCTTCTCGCCGGCGGCCATCCGCGCCAGCGTGTAGGGACTGAATACGTCGAAGATTATCAGGTCGCGCTTCCGGGACGCCTTGCGCCTGTCCCTGGACGGCCACTTGGCCCCGTCCCTGACTGTCCCGACCGTGTAGAGGTTGTAGCCCGGGACGACCCTCCCCCTGCCCTCGCCGTCCGCGTCCAGATAGCTGAACGGCAGGTCGGCCAGGTCGTAGTTGCCCATGTGCTTGCCGATAACCACCGAGAAGGCGCCGATGCGGCACGGCCAGAGCATGTAACTGAAGCTGCCTGTCTTCGAGCCGCGTTCCAGGATGCCCTGATGGAGCGGACCCAGCTTGTACATGTGGTTGGAC
>JAOACM010000223.1 GCA_026417845.1 Planctomycetota bacterium
CGGTTGCGGCGGGCCCCTCAGTGCGGCCCGACCCGGCCGGTTGCGGCGGATGTCTCCGGGCAGACCGATCCTGCCATGCTGCGGACGGATATTCTGGCGGCCGGTCCGGCCGGGAGGAGAAACGGCGCCGGGAGGGGGACGGGCGAGGCTGGAAGGAGGCGGCGATGCATCGGCTGGCCATCGCGTTTTCCGCTCTCGCGGCGATTCTTCCGATCTGCGCTTCCGGCACGCTTCCGGCCGGCGAGGGCGACGGGAACAGTGCGGCGGAAGTCGGGCGCGACAGGGTGGTCGAGGCGGCCGGGGCGGCGGCAAGGCTGAAGGCCGGGCGCGAAGCCTGGGCGCGGGGCGATGCCATCGCCCGGGAGATAAAGGCGCTCGAGCGCTCCGGCGGACTCGAGGACGATGCGCTGGCCGCGAAGGCCGAAAAGATGGCCGCGGCCTATATGGAGGCCGAGCGGTTGCTGTCCGAAGCGGCCTCCGCCATGCCCGGCGAGGGGGCGGCGGCTTTCGGTGAATTCCTGTACAGGCGGAAGAGGTTCCGCGAGGCTCGGACCGTCCTGGAAGGCGCCATAAAAGCCCTGGGCGCCGCGGAGGGCGGAGAGAAGCAGGGGGCCGGCGCCGGGGAGGCCGCGAGGCTCCGCCTCCTGCTGGGGGGTACGCTGGAGCGGGCCGGACGGACGGAGGACGCCCTGAGGCTCTACCGCGAGGCCGCCGCCATCGCGCCGGAGGAGGCGGCCCCGTTCGAGCATATCGCGGCCGCGCTGGCGTTCCGCGGGGATTTCCGCGAGGCGCTCGATGATCTCGCGCGCGGCGGGGCGGCTGCGTCCGGGTCTCCGTTCGCCATGTACATCAGGGGGGTCTGTCTGGAGTCGCTCTGGCGCCTGAAGGAGGCTCAGGAGGCCTACGGACGCGCCGGAGCCATGGCGGCGAAATCAGGGACCGGCGACCTCGCGGCGGCCTGTTCCGAGGCGGCAGAGCGGGTCGCGGCCGCCATCGCGAAGACCGACGCGAAGGCGTGGGAGCGGATCGAGGAGGCGTCCGCGCTCCTTGCGCACGGCGAGAAGCTGGCCGCCGGGGCGCAGGGCGACAGGAAAAAGCACGAGGCCGCCATCCAGGCGCTCAAATCGGCGGTGGGGTTGTGGCCGCCGTTCGCCGCGGCGCATTACAGGCTGGGGGCGCTTTACCTCTCCGAAGAGCAATACGCCGCGGCCAGGAGCCATCTGGAGGCGGCGGCGCTGTACGAGCCCAGGCAGCCGGCCTATCTGAAGGCCCATGCGCAGGTTCTGCTGGCGCTGGGGCAGTTCGAAGAGGCGATCCGCGTCCTCGGGCGGCTGCTGATCCTCGACCCCGAGAGCGGCCCGGCCCATTTCGGCCTGGCCAGAGCGCACGGCCTGCTCAGGGCTTCGCCGCGCGATCTGGAGGTGGCGCTGATGGACCTGGATCGCGCCGGGCAGCTGGGCGTCGAAGTCCCGCCGCGGATGCGCGAACGGTTCCTGGAAGTTCTGGAGGAGCTGCGGGCCCGCGGGTCCGGCGGAGAGACCGCCCCGGAGCCTACAGGCCCCGCCGGAACGGAGCGGCACGGCCGGAGGGATGACATGCCGGCCGGGAGCGGGAGCGGAGGCGGAGGCGGGAAGTAGAGTCTGTCCGGAAGCAACTGTTTGCCGTGTCCGGGTGGCGGCTGCCATCTGCAGCGGCTTCGCTCTGACAGAGCAGCAGCGGCGCTACCGTAAATAAGGCCGCCATGTCGTTGCCCCCTGATATGTGGGCGCGGCAGACAATTGCGTCCGGAAACTTCCGGTCACGAAGTCGGGATCGCGGAGCCGCAAGCTTCGCGGCGGCAGATTTCAGGGCAGACTCTCAGAGCCCGTCAAAAACTTCCTGCCGGGCGGTGCGGACGCTGAGCGTACAGCTGAGCGCCGGAGGTTTCCGGACAGGTTTTCAGAGGCCGGATGCGCCGGGTCGGCCGGCCGCGGGAAACCGGGTGCATCCGGGGATATTATCGGGAGAGGCAGGATGGCCGTATCTCCAGCCGCGGCGTGCATGCGGGCGATCCTGAAAGCCCGGGACGTGCTCGTGGTGGCCCACGAACGCCCGGACCCGGATTGCTACGGCACCCAGATAGCGCTCGTCTGCGCGCTCCGGGACCGCGTGCCGCGGATACACGCCATCTCACACAGCCCGCCCCCCCTGCGGTTTCCGCGCGAGGCGGGAGTATGGGTGGTGGAAAGTTACAGGCCCGGCCGCATCCTTTCCGCCGACTGCATCGTGGCGGTGGATACCGCCGACCTGTCGCGCCTCGGCAGCATGGCGAACGACCTGCCCCGCGGCGTCCCGATTGTGAACATAGATCACCACCCGTCCAACACGATGTTCGGCACCGTCAACTGGGTTGACCCCCGCGCCTCGTCGGTGGGCGAGATGGTCTATCTGATGCTGAAGCAGGCAAAAATCCCGATCCCCCCGGAGGCCGTGCGCGCGCTTTACGCCGCCATCGTCTCCGATACAGGCCGCTTCTCGTATTCGAACACCACTCCCGGGGCCATGCGGGCGGCTGCCGAACTGATCGAAAGCGGAGCGAGCCCCGAGGCGACGTGGCTGGGGCTGTACATGAACCGCTCGATGGCTGAGATAGAGCTGGAGAATCGCGCCCGGGCCAGTCTCGAGACTCGCCTCGGAGGCTCGGTGGCGGCGATAAGCCTGTCAGCGGCCGATTTTCGCGAGCTGGGCCTCGGCCCGGAGGCGACCCAGGAGTTCGCCACCATACCGCTGACGCTGAAAGATGTCGCCATCGCGATATATTTCTACGAGATAGACGGGGGACGGAGAACCAAGGTCAGTTTGCGGTCGGTCGGACGGATACGGGTGGACCGGCTGGCAATGAGGTTCGGCGGCGGAGGCCATGAGAAGGCGGCCGGCTGCGTGCTGGACGGACCGCTGGCAGCTGCGAAGCGCGCGTTTCTGCGCGCCGTCGGCAGGCATCTGGTGAGTGAGATCATTCCCGGCCCGGCGCAGGACCGGAATGCCGCGCGGGGCGGGGACGGGGCGGAGAAAAGGCCGGACGGAGAGGCGCGCGAAAGGGGCGGGGCGGGCCATGTCCGGAAGAAGCGCGGCGGATAGAACCGTGGTCCGTATGAGGCTTTGTCGCTTAAAGGCCTGGCGCCCCGATGGCAATTGTCTGCCGCGCTCAGGCGACAGCTGCCGTTTATGGCGGTGCGCCCGGACGCGGCAGCGGCGGCGCTGCTATGCTCCGCCCCGCCTGCTGTCCCCCGACGTGCCGGCGCAGGCGGGCAATAGCCCCTGGATGAGCAATGGGTTGCTCGCGACGCCCCGGCGATGGCATTTGCGCGCGACGTATTGTTCTGCACAGTCTTGTAACGCACAGAAGCCCCCGTCGCAGCGGATGGGATGAGCGGAGCCGGATGTGCGGAGGCGGGACGCGCGGCTGGTGCCGCGGGCGGCTTCCGGCAGGGAAACGCGGAGAAAGAAGAAAGGGGAGCGCCTGAGATGGCGGTTCTGGTGGAAATGCCCAAGGCGAACGAAAACATGACCGAGGGGACGGTCGGGCGGTGGCTGGTGGCCGAGGGGGAGCGCGTCGAGGTCGAGACGATGCTGGTGGAGATAATCACCGACAAGGCGGTCTTCGAGCTTCCGTCGCCGGCCGCCGGCGTGCTGCTCAGGCAGGTCGCCCCGGAACGTTCGGTCGTGCCCGTCGGTTACGTGATCGCGATAATCGGCGCGGAGGGGGAGGCGGCGCCGGATGTGAGCGATATGAATCGGCGGATAATGGCGGAGCATGCGGCGGCGATGGGAGCCGCTCCGGCCGCTCCTTCCGCCCCTTCCGGGCCTTCCGGTCGCGGCGGCTCCGGTCTGCCGGGCGGTGGATCGCCGGCCGTGACCTCCGGCGGTCCGGGCCGCCAGGCGGACGGCGACGCGGCCGCGGCGGGCCGGCAGACGGCCAGTCCCGTGGCCGAAGGCGGGCTGCCGATGGTGCGCGCGACCCCGGCGGCGCGCAGGGTCGCGAAGGAGCTGGGCGTGGACCTGCTGGAAGTTCAGAAGTCCATCGGCTTCGACAGACCCGTGGGCGAGGCGGATGTCAGGGCATTCGCGGCGCGCTCCGGCGGGAGCGCCGGATAACCCGGCCGGCATGCGGCTGGCGGATGCCGGCCCGGCTTTCCGCGTAGCCGCGCGCGGGCCGGAGCAGAGACCAGGCGCCGGCGGCGCACTCCCGGTTATCTGCCGCATACGGGTTACGGCTGCTTATTTGCAGCAGTACGCTCGAACGGGGCAAATGGCGCCGCAATTAAAGCCTGTACGAAAACCTGCGGCGCGGAGCTTATACGCTCAGCGATCCCCGCAGTCCGGCGTGGGAGTTTCGGACAGGCTCCAGGCGGATACGCCCAGACGTTGCGCCGGCGACATATGGGCGCGGCGGATGGTCGCACGCGCTCAGGAACGCAACTCCGGTTCGCGGGGAAACGGACGCTATCTATGATCGTCGGCACAGGCGCGGACCTCGTAGAGATCGAACGGATACGCGGCGTCTACGAACGCCACGGGGAGCGATTCCTCAGCCGGGTGCTGACCGGACGCGAGCGGGAATACTGCCTGCGCCACCGGGATCCGGCGCCGCGGCTGGCCGGCAGATGGGCGGCGAAGGAGGCCGCGATGAAAGCCCTCGGCACGGGCCTGTCCGGCGGCGTATCGTGGCGCGACTTCGAGATACTGCCGGACGCGCGCGGCAGGCCGGAACTCAGACTGTCCGGGAAAGCCGCCGAGCTTGCCGCAGCGATGGGGGCGGAGAGGTACCACGTCACGATAACGCATTCGCGGGACGCCGCCTTCGCCAGCGTGATCTTCGAGGATGGGCGGTGACCGTCCGCCGCGGCGGAGGAGGCCGGGCAGCGGGCGGGGAGGGAGGGATTCCGCCGGGGGAGCTGAGATGGTTTCGCGGAAAACTTCGAAGGCTTCGCCGGACGCCGTCCGGTTCGGATCCGTCACGGTATTCGGCGCCGGGGCGCTCGGGATGTTCCTCGGCGCCCGTCTGTCCCGCGTGCTGCCGGTTACGCTCGCAGGGCGGCGCGTGCACATCGAGGCGATCAGGCAGCGCGGCGTGCTCGTCGGCGGCATCGGAGCCAGGGCCGGAACGGGCAGCAGGGGCGGAGTCGGCAGCAGAGTCGGAGTCAGCAGCAGGAACGGAATCCGCGACAGGGACGGGCTGGGCGACGGGGACGGGACAGGCGGCGGCGGGCGCGAGGCATACAGGGTCTTCCGCGCCGAAGAGACCTGCCCGCCGATCGAACCCGGCGCCCTGTGTCTGGTCTGCGTAAAGGCTTACGATGTCGGGAAAGCCGCGCGCATCCTGGCGGAGGCCGGGGCTGCGCGTGCAGCGGCCGCCATCGTCTTCCTCCAGAACGGCATCGGATTCGAGGATGAGGCCGCGGGTGCGCTCGGAGGCGCTGCGCGCATGGCGACCGCGGTCTGCCACACAGGCGCAACGGTCGCCGGTCCCGGCATGGTGGACGGCTGGGGCGGCGAGATGCTCTGCGAAGATACCGCAGCCGGCCGCGCTTTCGCCGGCCTGCTCATCAGGGCCGGACTGGAGGCCCGGATCTGCCGCGACATAAAGCGCGAACGATGGAAGAAAATCGCCATGAACTGCGCGCTGAACCCCCTGACGGCCATCCTTGGCGTGCGCAACCGCCTGACGATAGTCCCGGAGCTGAGGTCCGTTCGCGCGGCGGTCATCGGCGAGTGCGCGGCCGTGGCGGCGAAGATGGGCGTACGCCTCGCGCCCCGCCCGCTCCTGACCGAACTGGAGGCCCGCGCCTCCGCTTCCAACAACGTGAACTCGATGCTCCAGGACATCCTCGCCGGCAGGCGCACCGAGGTGGATTACCTGAACGGATTTTTCGAACGCCAGGGGCCGCGCCTCGGCGTCCGCTGCCCGGTAAACTCCGCTCTGGCGGCAATCATCAGGGCGATATCGGCCGGGCGCATGGGCTGGAGGCCGCCGGCCCTCTGACATAATTGTCTGCCCCCTCTCCAATATCGGGATACAGCGGATGGCGCACATTCGTTCGTGCTGCGCTGCTGTCGCTCCCCGGTTCGCGCGCGCCACCACTGGCAGCCGATGCCTGAGAGAGGCAAACATTTGCCATCTGACGATCCCGCCGTAGTTGTTTGCCGCGTTCAGGCGGCGGGCGCTATTTGCAGGCGGTGCGTCCGAACGGGCTGACAATGGCGCCACCGCAAATGAGTCCGCTTTGTCCGCTTCGGCTCAACATATGAACACGGTAAACAACGACAACCCCGCTGCGAGCCGGTTGCGATGTCCCTAGACGAGAGGGAGATTTGCGCGGGCGGCGAGGGAGCTTACCCCAGCCCTCCGAGCGAACACGCTCAAGCCAAATTGCGTTTTTCGCGATTTTTACCCCAAGCGTTTTTCAGAGAGCGGCGGAGGCAAGCCTGAGCGTACATCTTCGCGCCCGCTTCGTCGCATCCTCTCTGACAGCCGTTTCTGCGGACCAACAGCGCAACCGGCTTCCCCGCTGCCCGGCAGGAAGTTTCTGGACAGGCACTGGTACTTCCGATTTGACAGGATCGGTCCGCGTAACGCGCGGCGTCGCGGCCGCCGGCCGTTCAGTCCGCGCCGGGCGATACCATGAATTCCGCAGGCAGCGGTCCGTTCATTACGCGCCCGATGTCCGACTGGTCGAGCCGGTATATGAGTATCGAGTATCCGACCTGATCGTCCGGCTCCCTGGCGCGGAGCACGGCGCAGAGGCGCTGGAAGCGCAGCCACCAGTAGTCGTGGGCGATCCCGGTCCAGTATTCCCCGCCCTTCTCGCGGATCAGCCTGCCCTGGCCGGCCTCGTCGGCGCACCGGAATCGGTCGGCCTCCTGACAAACCTCGCGCCACCGCTTCTCCTTCCACCCGGTCCACGGCCCGTACATCTGGGCGTAGTATCCCGGCAGCATCGTGGCGCTTATGCAGTAGATGCCCGGCACAAGCGGCTCGATGGTGAAATGGCTCTTTACCGAGCTGAAGCTCGGGAGGTCCCGCGCCTCTATGCCGTAGTAGCGCGGGTCCCCGTTGCCGAAGTATGACAGGAAGACCGGCTGCCGGCCCGGTCCGGGCGGGTTGTTCCGGTCGAGCCATTTTTTAAGGCCGGGAAGATCCTGGCCGATATCGAGCGAGCCGTCCACCAGGTGTTTGTAGCCGTTTCCCGGCCCGCCGACGAACTGGTTGAAGTAGGCCATATAGTGCGGATGGAAACGGAGCGTTTCAGCGGCCAGCAGGACTGCGCCTGTCTCTTATACACATC
>JAOACM010000224.1 GCA_026417845.1 Planctomycetota bacterium
GCTTCCGCTCCCGGACCGGCGCCGGCCGGACCCGGTGATGCCGAAGACCACAAGGAGGCTCCCGACAACGGAGAACGGAGCGGCTGACCTGCCGGAGCCTGACCATCGCATGTAAGAGCCCACCCGAAAACCTCCGGCGCGCGCCTGACGTTCCGGATCGGACGCCGCGGGCCGCGCGGGCGCTGAAATCCCGGACGCGTCGCCACGTCAGGACACCGGGAAACGTCGAACTTCATCGGCCTTCTGCGGGAGGTCCGTCCGGTCTGGGGACCGCGGAGGGTATCCGATCGCGTATCGGCGGGATCTGCCCCTTCGGGACGAGGGGATCGAAGCGGAAGCCGCGAGTACGCCGGCGGAACTCGTCGCGCGCCTTAATCAACAGGTTCCGGTCGGTCATCAGCCGCAGGGCTGCGAAGGCGAGAATCTGTCCCGCCTTGAGCATTCCCTTGTGCGCGAAGCGCGCCCTCCCCTGGGCGGTGGTGTCCCTGTGGTGTCCAGGCGGACCCTCGGCAAAACAGGCGAGCGAGAACCTGCCCAGCGGCGCCAGCCAGGAAACGGTGTCCTCGTCGGACGAGGCGCGGCCCTGTTTTTTATCATCACGCTCGATCCCCCGGGCGAATTCGCCCTTCAGACCCAGCTTTTTCAGTTCCGAGGCGTCTCTGGAGTCGAATTCCGGCGGGCCGATTTCCTCCATGCAGCTCCGGAGCATATCGGCGAGCGTATCGTTCGGGAGGCGGGCGTAGATGGCCGTGAGCAGCGTCCTTTTCGCGCGCGTTTCCGTGGCGAGGGCCGCGCCGCGGGCGCAGGCCGTGACGCGTCTCGATACTCCGTCCACCTCTTTTCTGTCGCGCCCGCGTACGTAATACCACAACCTGGCGTAGGCGGGGACCACGTTCGGCATAGTGCCGCCTCCGGTTATGACCGAGTGGATACGCACGTTCTCCGGAACATGTTCGCGCAGGATGTTGACGGCGTGTTCCATGAGCAGGGCGGCGTCGAGGGCGCTGCGGCCGAGGTGGGCGCTTGCGCCGTGGGCCGTGCGCCCGAAGAATTCGAAGACGACCGAGTCGAGCGCCGCGCCACCCAACGGATTGACGCGGTTCTCCGAAGACGGGTGCCAGGCGAGGACGGCGTCCAGCCCGCGGAACGCGCCGTCGCGGGCCATGTACGCCTTGCCGGCCAGCGATTCCTCGGCCGGACAGCCGGCCAGCACGACCGAACCCGACGGGACCATCCCGCGCCCGATGGCCTCAGCGACGATGGCGGCGGCCATAGCCGAGGCGGCTCCGAGCAGATTGTGCCCGCAGCCGTGGCCCCACGCGCCCATCTCGATGCCGCAGTCGGGCAGCGCGTCGTATTCGGCAAGCAGGCCTATCCGCGGCCGGCCCGACCCGAACCGCATCTCGAACGCCGTCGGGATCATCGGAAAGCTCTTCGTCAGGCGGAATCCCCTCCCGCCCAGAAACTCTCTGATGGCCGACGCGGACTTGAACTCGCGGAACGGCTCCTCAGCGAACTCCCATATCGCATCCGACAGGCGGACGGCATCATCCGCGATGCGGGCCGCCGCCTTCCCGACAAGTCTCCGGAGACCTCTCATGTCTGCTCTCCCATCCTCGCGATCGTCCGCCGCGCGGCCGTTCGCGCGTCTGAGGCGTCCGATCTTTTCCTGCTGCAGGTACCGGACATCGGCTTCAGGAAGGGGGGGGCGGACAGATGTTCCGCCCGTCCATCTACCCGGCCCCTTTCAGAGCCTGTCCCAAAACTCCTGCGGCGGCCAAGGCTTCCGCAGCATCCGCCAGATCCAGCCGGGGAGGATCGGACGGCCTCTCAGTGCCTGTCCGGAAACTTCCCCGCCAGCCGTGGTATCGCCGAGCGTACAGGCTCCGCGCCGGAGGTTTTCGGACAGGGCCTGAGAGCCTCTCCAGAAACTCCCGTGGGGCTTTCCCATCTGGCCGTAGGACCCGACCTGAGGTTTTGGACAGGCCCTAAGAACGGGCGCGCGCCAGAAGCGCCTCCACGGCATCACGTCCGCACCCCCGGGCTCCGATGCGGACGCCTGCATGGAAGTCCGCGCCGTGGAAATCCGACCCGCCGATCGCCACCAGACCATATCTGGCGGCGAGCCTGGCATAGTGCTCCTCGTTGACCTTCCCATGGGCCGGGTACATCGCCTCGACGGCCGC
Organism: Planctomycetota bacterium; assembly: GCA_026417845.1. Classification (GTDB taxonomy): domain Bacteria; phylum Planctomycetota; class SZUA-567; order H5-PLA8; family CALKMO01; genus CALKMO01. The sequence continues at coordinate 2,187 of JAOACM010000224.1, forward strand.
CAGGCCAGCCGCCGCCAGCGGGGCTATCAGCTCGTCGTGCGATCCCATGCCCGGGTGGGCGAGCGCGGCGGCGCCGCCGGCATCGAGGATCGCTCCCAGCACCTCCTCCGGCGTCATCTGCCGCTTGGGCACGTATCCCGGCCGCCCCTCCTCAAGGAATCTGCTCCACGCCTGCGCCACCGACCCCGCCAATCCCTTCCGCGCCAGCGCCCTGGCGACGTGGACGCGGCCAGGGGAGGTCGAGTCCCGGCATTCCGCCAGGACGTCTCCCCATGAAAGCGGCGTCCCGGAGGCGTTCAGTCTCGCCACCATCTCCCGGGCGCGGTCGAGCCTTTCGCGCGAAAGAGCTTCCAGCAGGAAGGCGAACCGCGGCGGAATTTCCCCCGGAAAATAGGCGAGGATATGAACCTCCGCACTCCCGCGGTAGCAGGTCATTTCGCAGCCGGCCAGGACCCGCACGGAGAGACGCGCGCCGGCCGACATGGCTTCCCCCACGCCAGCCGTCGTGTCGTGGTCAGTGACCGCGACGCATCCGACCCCCACCTCGGCGGCAACCTCAATCAGCGCCGCCGGAGAAAGCGTCCCATCTGAAGCCCGCGTATGCACGTGCAGGTCGGCGTAAGGCGCCTGGGGTTGGAGTCCTGTGCCGCGAGTCATCGTCTGGTCGGCCCCGCGCCCCCCGCTGCCGCTGCCGTCGCGCCGGCGCCGGAGGCGCCGGGCTCCGGGCGGGAGCGGCCGGAGACGCCGCCGGGCGACATGTCCCCGGCGCGTGCCGCGGGCGTCCCGATATCGGGGACGGGATGGTCGGGAGAACGGCCGGGCGGATCGCCCGTCCGGCCATCCAGCGACCCGGGACTTCCATACGGCGGCGATGCGGGTGCGGCCCCGCCATCCGGCGCAGGCGGCGCGGGCGCGCCGGACCCATGCGGGGACACGACAGCGTCTGACAGGAGAATGCCGGGCGCGGCGGCTCCGGACCCGGCGGTCCCGGGATCTGCAGCCCCGGATGCGGCGCTCCCGGACGCGGCGGCTGTCCCGGAGCCGGCATCGCCGGCGGCGACGGCGGTTTCCGGCCTGAGCCGCCCGCAAAGCGCGTCCAGGATGCCGTTCACGAACGACCCGGATTCCTCGGAAGAAAACTCTTTGGCCAGCTCGACCGCCTCGTCAAGTATTACCTTGCAGGGCGTATCCTTCTCGTATTTAAGTTCGGCGAAGGCGAGCCGTATTATGTTCCGGTCCACGACCGCCATGCGCTCGACCTTCCAGTTGAACGATATCGCCGCCGCCTCCGCGTCGGCTTCCTCCCTGCAGGCCAGCGCCAGCGTGGCCAGGCGGGATGCAAACTCCCTGGTCTCCTTATCATCCCCCTCTTCCTCCGCCCAGTAGTCAATAAACTCTGTCAGCGGCCGGCGGACCTTTTCGCCAAGGACATCGCACATGTAAAGGTATTGAAGCGCCAGCGCGCGGCCCCGCCTTCTCTTCCCCATCGTTGCCTTACAGACTCTCCATCAGACTGGCCATCTCCACGGCCGACGCGGCCGCTTCCGCCCCCTTGTTGCCCGCCTTGGCGCCGGCGCGTTCCAGCGCCTGCTCCAGGGTGTCGCACGTGAGGACGCCGAAAGCCACGGGGACGCCGGTCTCCAGCATCACGGCGGCTATCCCCTTGCTGGCCTCGGCCGCGACATACTCGAAGTGCGGCGTGCCGCCGCGGACGACCGCGCCGAGGCAGACGATCGCCGAGTACCTGCCGGACTTGGCCAGCTTCCTGGCCACCAGCGGCATCTCGAAGGCCCCCGGGCACCATGCCACGTCCACCCCGTCGTCGGAGGCCCCGTGCCTGCGCAGGAAATCCAGGCAGCCGCTGAGCAGCTGGCCGGTAACCAGACTGTTGAAGCGGCTGACCACCACAGCGAACCTCGCCCCCTTCGCTATCTGCATCCGGCCTTCGAATACCTTTCCCATGCGTCGGTCCTTTCCGCGCCGGCCGCGCTATTCGATCGCCCCGGCCAGCGCCGTAAAATCCTCCTTGAGGGACCGGTACAGCCCCTTCCATATGGGATGGAGCTTCGCGTAAAGCCCGGCCCTTTCCGGGTTCGGTCCGTCCTTCCAGGAGGTCTTCACCGTCGCCGAGCACGCCTCCTCGACCGATCCGAACCTTCCAGTCGCCGTCGCGGCGAGTATCGCCGCTCCGAAGGCGGGACCTTCGCTGGCCCTCAGCGAGAAGATATCCGCGTTGAAGACGTCGGCAAGCACCTGCCGCCAGAAAGCGCCCCTTGCGCCTCCGCCCACGAGCCGGATCTCGCCGGCGGGCACGTTCAGCGAGCGGATGATATCGAGCGAATCGAGGAGCGAGAAGGCCACCCCCTCGAACACGGCCCGCGCCATGTGGGCCCTGGTCGTCCTCGGCGTTATGCCTATGAACGCCCCCCGGGCGAACGGGTCCGCGTGCGGCGTGCGCTCGCCGGTCAGGTACGGCAGGAACATGAGCCCTTCGCAGCCGGCCGGCGCGCGCGAGGCGGCCAGCGATATCAGGTCGTAGGAGTCCTGTCCGGTCCGTTCGGCTACCGCCCTCTCCTCTCCGCAGAGAGCGTTGCGGAACCACTGGAGGGATCCGCCGGAGCAGAGCGATACGCCCATCACGTGCCATTTCCCCGGCACGGCGTGGCAGAAGGTATGCAGCCGGCCCCTGGGATCGGTCCTTACCTCGTCGCTGTGCGCGAACACCACCCCCGATGTGCCCAGCGATACCGACACGATCCCGGCGCGGACGACGCCCGCCCCGATCCCGCCGGCCGCCTGATCCCCGCCGCCGCCGACCACCGGCGTCCCGGCTTTCAGCCCCAGCTCGTCCGCCGCCTTCCTCGACAGCCGCCCGGTTATCTCCACCGATTCGTACGTCTTCGGCAGCAGCGATCCGTCTATCTTCAGCGCCGTCAGCAGCTCCCCGCTCCACCGCCTTTTCGCCACATCCAGCAGCAGCGTCCCGGACGCGTCGGACACGTCCGTCGCGTATTCCCCTGTCATGCGGAACCGGACGTAATCCTTGGGGAGGAGGAAGTGTCTGGCCTTCTCATATATGGCCGGCTCGTTCTTCCGGAGCCACAGTATCTTCGGCGCCGTGAAGCCCGTCAGCGCCGGGTTGCAGGCCAGCGCGATCAGCCTCCTGGCCCCGACGGTCGCGGTTATCTCGGCGCATTCCCCGGAGGTGCGCTGGTCGTTCCACAGTATGGCCCGCCTCAGCACCCTGCCGCCCCTGTCCAGAACCACCAGGCCGTGCATCTGCCCGGACAGCCCGATGCCGGCGACCTGCTTCCCACCCGCCCCGGCTGCCCCCACCGCCTTCCTTACGCTCGCCACGGTCGCGGTCCACCAGTCTTCCGGCTCCTGTTCGGACCACAGCGGCCTGGGCGTATAGCTGGGGTGCGCCTCGACGGCCGAGGCTACGACGGAGCCTTCGGCATCCACGAGCAGCGCCTTAACCCCGGAGGTGCCGACATCCACCCCGAGATAGTACGCCATGTCTTCCCCCCTCCCCTACCCTCCCCTGCCGGACGCACCGGAGACCGGGCGACGCCTCTTGCCGTGCTCTCCGCCTCCGCTCCCGCGCCCGGAAGCCCGGAAAAAAGCGGGAAGCCCTGAACGCCGGCGGACGGTTCTGCGGGCCGCAGTATATATCCCGGCGGCCGCCACCGCAAAAAAATATGCCGCCGGGAAAGTTTCCTTCGGCCGCAGCCGGTTATGGACGATAAAACCTATAGGGGGGGCGCCATGCCGGGGGCGGCCCGACGGGGATTTGCCGGTCGGGGGAGGCAGCGGCAGAGAACCTGTCAGGCCGGGAAGGACCGCCCCGGATGCTCTGAGGAAGGGCGCGCTCCGCCTGTGGGGCGCCAGGCCGCTTCCCGCGCCGGGCATGCACCGCACCCTGCGGGCGACCCCATTCCATCCGCGGGGGGGGGAAAGGTCGGGCCGGGAGCGGCGGCCGGCCGCAAGGAGAGATTTTCGTGGAGAACAAAAATGTGTCGCGGGGCGATCGGATCGGGACGCTCGTGGCGGAGGCGATGGCCGCGATCCTGATATGCGCGGCCGGATGCGAGCCGCGCGGCGGATTTTCCTACGTGGACGAAGGCCCGGAGGCCGAATGCGAATCGGCCCGCCCCATGCCGGCAGAAACCGCATCCAGGCGGAGCGTGGCGGACATAATGGAAAGGATCAGACGGGAGCGGGCGATGGAAAAAGCCCCGGTGGCCCCGCCCGGGCTCCCGCAGCCCGATCCCGTCCGGCCGGTGCCGAAGTACCGGCCCCCGGCTTCCCCCGAGGCCGAGTGGGCCGCCAGCCTGAAGCGCGAGTGGAAATACATCGTCATCCATCACTCCGCCACGGAAACGGGCAGCGCAGCCGAATTCCACAGGATTCACACGGCCCGCGGATGGGACGGCCTTGGCTACGATTTCGTCATAGGGAACGGCAAGGGGTCGGGCGACGGTGAGATCGAGGTCGGCTACAGATGGAAACAACAACTCCGGGGCGCCCACGCCGGAGCCGCCGAGTACAACGAGCATGGCATCGGGATCGTGCTCGTCGGAAACTTCAACGAAACCCGCCCCACCGAACACCAGATGGAAAGCCTACGTCACCTGCTTCGCTTCCTCATGGATTATTGCGGCATCCCGGCGCATAACGTATTGGGCCACAACGAGATAAAAATCACTGACTGTCCGGGACGGAACTTCGACATGAAGGCGCTGCGCGCAGCCATTGCCGGTTACGGGCCGTCCTCTCTGCATGCTTCGGATCTTTCCAGGGGGACAAGGTGTCCCGCAGCTGCTTTGCGGACTGCCGGCAGAACCTCCGCCGCCCAGCATCCGGGAGGAACCCCCGCCTCTAAAACGGTAAGGATAGGCGGCGGAGCCATGATGCCATAGAGGCGGCCGCACCAGCCGACTCCACGACTCCAAAGAATCCCGGGGACTCCCGTTGGCTGGCGCGGGAGGGCAAAATGCAATCAGCGGGAAGCGCGGATGGATGGTGGCCGGGACCGCGAGCCGCCCCTGGCATCTACCTGGCCGAACGGAAGAAGGCGGCCTTCTCCCCGGGCCGGGGCGGCCTGCCGCCGGAAGCGGCCGCCG
>JAOACM010000021.1 GCA_026417845.1 Planctomycetota bacterium
AGATGTGTATAAGAGACAGTCCCTGGGCCGGTCGCGCGCCCGGTTCGCGGCGGCAGGGCGAGGGATGGCGCGGAGGTAGCAGGTGAGTGCGGTCGGGTCTCAGAAGCCGGGGGAAGCCTTGCCCGGACCCGAGGGCGGTCGCCGCCCGCCGGCCGCAAGTCCGGGTTCCGGCGTATGTTCCGTCCGGGGGCCGGGGGGAGGGGAGTCCGTTTCCGGGAAAAGCGTCTTCGGGAAGCCAGCCTCCGGAAAAACAGCCCGCCGGGCAAAGGCAGGCGAATGGCGCCACCGGAAATTCCTCCGGCCGTTCCGCGACCGGGGGGAGAGGCCGGTCGCGAAGCGGGCAGCGGACGGCATGAAGGGACGCGCGACCGGAGCGGCCGGCCGTTCGCGAGGAGCGGAGGGTCTCCGGATGCCGCCGGAGGAACTGAGGCGAATTTCCGAGGAGATACACGCGGCGTACCGGCCCGTCGAGGACTCTCTGGCCCTCCGGCTGATGCCCATAGACCCCGGCAGGGCGCACGCCTACTGGAACATCCCCCTCCAGGCGGTCGAAGGTGTGCGCCGTGGGATGGGGGATGCGACGGCTGGGTTGAGGGTGTGGGGCGAGGACGAATCCGGCGCGCGATCCCACATGGACCTGCCGATCAGNCTGGCGCCGCGTAACTGGTATTTCGACGTGCGGTTCGCACCCGGGCGACCGGTGTTCGCGGAGATAGGCCTGCGCGCGCCGGATGGGGCGTTTCGGCCGCTGGTCAGGTCGGATCCCGTTTATCTGCCGAACGCCGCTCCGGGCAGATCGGCGGCAGTCCTGTATATGAGGCTGACGAAAGACGGTGGGGTTGAATACGTGGAACCTCCTCCGCCGGCCGGTCCGGAGGTCCGGACCGTTCCAGCGGCGGCCGGCGGCGCCGGCGGAGTTTCCGGCGCGGCGGGCGGGGAAGCGCGAGGGACGGCGGAGGCGGCGCGTGAAGAGGCGGCGCGGCGCCTGGCCGCCGCCGCGATAGACGACGGGGAACGGAAGCGGATCGTCGCCATGATGGATCGCGGGATAGCGATCCGGTGGGATGGCGACGCGGGAGGGGAGACCCGGAGGCTGGCAGCGGAGGCCGAAAAGGCCCGCCGGGACTGGCCAGCCTGGCTGCGATCGCTGACCGAAGAGGAGATCGGTATTTTCTACGAGCGGCTGCGCGCCCCGGGCGGAACGCCGGGATCGTCCGCTGCGCCTGGCGGAGGGGATCCTGCCGGGGCGGTCGCGTCCGTCCGCCAGGCGATCGAACGTTTTCTGGAGGCGGCGCGCGCCGCCGGCGTACCGTTCAGACCGGGGCTGGCGGAAAGGATCGCGCGTCTTGCCGAGGCAGCCGCGCGCGGGGACGAAGCCGCCCGCAGGGCGCTGCTCGAACTGACGGGCCGGACGGAAACTTACGGCGACGCTCCGTGGCGGATGTATTCCTCAGGGCCATGAAAATTCCCTGACGGCGAGGGAGACACTGAGGGAGGCATCGTTTCGATACTCCGCCGGGCAGATGGGATGTAGCCTTGGCGGCCGGGTGGGGCAAGTCCCGGCTGCCGGCGGGAGGAGGGAACGCGCCGGCGCGGGCCGGCGGCCATTTCGATCCCCTGGCACGGAGGCTAGGGTATTCGCTCCAGGTCTCCGTCCGCACTGTCTCCGGGATCTTCCGGCGATGGAGAACGGGCGCCCCTCCGCCGTGCCGGGGCCGTGATCCTCGCGAGGTTCCCTGAATGGCATGGAGCGGACAGCCCGGACCGGCGGGTCGTACCCGGGTCGGACGGAAGATGCACAGGAGGGATCCGTAAAGAAGCGGTTTTATGCGCGGCGGCCTTTCGACTCCCTTCCAGGGGGGTAGCGTCCGGACATGTTCGCCGCGCGTCGCGCTTTCCTGGTTCGGTCCCCTCCCCAGAGGAGCGGATCGCTTCCGCGAAAGGCCTCCGGAACCGCTTCGGCGATGCGACGCGACGCAGGAACGTCGCGCGACCACGATCTGCTTCACGGATGGGACAGATGGGACTCGACGGCCGGCGTCCGCGCTGCGGTTATCTCTGTCTGATACTACACGCGCACCTTCCGTACGTGCGCCATCCCGAATACGACAGTTTTCTCGAGGAGAACTGGCTCTTCGAGGCCATCACCGAGACCTATATTCCGCTGCTGACCGTGATGCGGGGTCTTGTCCGCGACGGCGTTCCCTTCCGCATGACCTTCTCCATGACCCCTACGCTCGTGGCCATGCTGGAGGACGATCTGCTGCTCGCCCGATACCGGCGCCACCTGGACAGGCTGGTGGAGCTTGCCGGGCGCGAGGTCGAGCGGACGGCCGGGCAGCCGGATTTTAACCCGCTGGCGCGGTTTTACCTTGAGGAGTTCCGGCGCGCGAAGGAGATATTGTTCGAGAAGGAGAGATGCCGGCTCGTCGCTGCCTTCAGGGATCTGCAGGATTCCGGTGCGATCGAGATCATGGCCTCCTGCGCCACCCATGCATACCTGCCTCTGATCCGGAACAATCCGCGCTCCGTCCGCGCACAGGTGCTGGAGGGCGTCAGGAGCTACGAGGCGGCGTTCGGGAGGCCGCCGCGGGGATTCTGGCTGCCGGAGTGCGGCTATTTCCCCGGCGTGGAGGAGTTCCTCGCGGAGGCGGGCATACGCTACTTCGTCCTAGACTCGCACGGCATCCTCAATGCCGACCCGCGCCCGCGGTCCGGCGTTTATGCGCCTGTCTTCTGCCCCAATGGGGTGGCGGCGCTGGGGAGGGACCCGGAATCGTCCAAGCAGGTGTGGAGTTCCAAGGAGGGGTATCCGGGGGACTACGATTACCGCGAGTTCTACAGGGACATAGGCTTCGACCTGGACATCGAGTACATACGGCCGTACATCCATCCCGGAGATATCAGGATAAACACGGGCATAAAATACTACCGGATAACCGGTCCCGGCGACCATAAGGAGCCGTACGTGCTTTCGCGGGCGGTCGAGAAGGCGGCCATCCATGCCGGGAACTTCATGTTCAACAGGGAACGTCAGGCCGAATACCTCGCCGGCGGCATGCATTGTCCGCCCCTCATCGTGGCGCCCTACGATGCCGAGCTGTTCGGGCACTGGTGGTTCGAGGGGCCGCGTTTTCTCGATTTCCTGGCCCGCAAGATCGCCTTCGATCAGGATACGATAGCCCTGACGACGCCCTCGGAATATCTGTATGCCTTCCCGGTCCATCAGGTCTGCCGGCCGGCGGCCAGCAGCTGGGGATACAACGGCTTCAACGAGATATGGTTGAACGGGGCCAACGACTGGATATATCGTTACCTTCATGCGGCGGCCGGGCGGATGGAGAAGATGGCGGCCGGAGCCGGCCGGAAGGTATCCGGCATCAGGCGGAGGGCGCTGAATCAGGCGGCCCGCGAGCTGATGCTGGCCCAGGCCAGCGACTGGGCCTTCATCATGAAGGCCGGGACGACCGTCGAATACGCCAGGCGCCGGGTGGAGAATCACATGGCCCGGTTCAACTTCCTTGCCGACGGGATAGAGCAGGGGAGAGTAGACAGGCGGAAGCTGGAGGCGCTGGAGGAGATGGACGCCATATTCCCGGACCTGGACTACCAGCTTTACGCCTGAGCGCCAGCGGCCGGGCGCCTTCCCGGCCGCCCCGCCCGGCCGATCCGTCCGGCCGTTCCGAAGGGGGTGCCTGACATGCCGGCAGCCGTTGCCCGCGACGAGATCGAAGGCGTGTACGTGCCGTGGCTCCACATGCACCAGCCGGACGTATGGTGGGACTTCGGAAGCGGCGAACGTCTGATGGGCAACCTCGAGAGGATGCTCGCCTCCGGCCCCGGGACGCACGAACGGGAGCAGGCGGAGCGGTTCTGCCGGGCATACGCCAACCCGGCGGTATACGCTAAGCGATCCCGCAGTGAGGGAGTCTGTTCGAGCCTGACGCTCGATTTCTCCGGCACGCTGCTGCGAAGCCTGGCGGAGCTGTCGGCCGGCGGCGCATTCGCCTCGATCGAAGCCGGAGGCGAGACGGTCGGCGACGTCTTACGGCTCTACCGCGACGCGATAGCCTCATGCGAAGACAGGCTGGAGATCGCCGGGTCCACATTCTGCCACTGCTATCTTCCTTCCGTGCCGGATCGCGATATGGCGGGGCAGGTCGAGGCGTGGCGGGAGCAGTTCGCCGCCATGTTCGGTCAGCGGGCGCTGTCCCGCGTGCGCGGCTTCTGGCCGCCGGAGATGGGCATATTCGGCGACGAGGAGCGGCTCGCCGGGCTGATAAGGACGCTCAAGCGGTACGGTTACCAGTGGATGATAATCCCGAGGAGCGCGGTATGCGATCTGCCGGGATCAAGCACGGCGAGGATCGAGAATCAGCCGCACTGGATAGAGGCCAGGGACGGCCTCAGGCGCGAGCGCATGACAGTGGTGATCGCCGATACGGAAATGTCCCTGAGGCAGGAGAAGGGGCTGTCGGGCAGGGAGGCGGCCCACGGCCTGAAGTACAGGTCGCGCATGCTGGCCTCAGACGGCGTCCCCGCTCCCGCCCTGATGATCGGAGTCTCCGACGGGGAGAACGGCGCTTTCGTGAGGGGCGGATTTTTCGAGGAGACGTTTCTGGCATTCGGGCACGAGGCGATGTTCGACTCCGGCATCACGTCCATGACCGTCAGCGACTACCTTGCGGCCTATTTCCCGAACGGGCCGGCCACCACCGTTACGGTGAGGCGGGAGGGCGGGTCGAGGATCGGCGGGCACGCCTGCTGGACGGAAGGCGAACACCGCAGGCGCATAATCCGAGAGATATACGAGGTCAGCGCCAGGCTGGAAGCCGTAGAGAAACGTCTGCTCGCGAAGCGGAAACGGGTTACCTCGCTCATGGGCGAGCTCAAGCGCGCCAGGTTCGCCGTCTGGAATTGCGGGACGAGCTGCTACGTCGCGTGGGGGAACGAGTTCTGGTTCGGGCAGGCGTGGCGGTCGCTGCGCCACGCCAGGGAATGCGTCGGAAAGCTCGAGAGCGCCACCCGGGAGTAGGATCGGTCAGGCCTTCAGCCGGCATGATCCGGCGCGGCCAGTCGCGACGATATAGAACCTGTCCGGAAACCCGCCGGCACGAAGCGTTCCCGACCTCCGGGCCTGCAGTTTCCGGACAGGCTTATAGAGGGAAGAAGCGTGGCCGATGATATGCCGCCAGGCGGGAAGCGTGGCGTGCCGGGGGCGGGCGCGGCGGCGATACTTGCCGCGGCTGCCGTCGTGTTGGCCGTCGTGGCCTTTGCGGTTGCGCGGGGTGGATCCGACGCCGCTGCGTGGGGCGGCCAAGGATGGAGGGAGGCGAAGGCGAGGCGTGGACGGTTCGAGGTGGTGTGCGTCGAGGAAGGAACGATCCGCCCGGTGCGCCAGACCGTAGTGGCCTCGCGCGAGACGGGAAGGATAGCATGGATATGTCCGGACGGCCAGAGGGTCGCCGGGGGTGACAAGCTGGTGGAGCTCGAATCCGAGGAGCAGCAGGAGGAACTGAAGAGGCTTAAGGAATCGCTGGCGGAGGCCGAGAGGGCAGCGGCGGACGCGGAACAGGCCCTGGCGATGGCGACCAGGCGCCTTGATGCCGAATTGAAGGCCGAGGAGGACCGGGCGGCCGTCGCGCGGCTCAAGGAGGCCGAGACGCTGGCCGGCCCGACAGATCTCGAGCGCGCCGACGCGGAGGCGGTCTTCCGGGCAGCCGATCTGAAACTGAAGGCGGCGCAGGAGGAAGTCGCAAGGATGGGGCCGCTCGTGTCCCAGGGGTACGCGAAGGAAAGCGACCTCAGAAGGGCCGAGATACAGATGCGGATAGCCGAATGCGAGGCGGCCAAGGCCGGGATAGCGATCGGGAAAATCAGGCGCGGAGTCGCCGGGTCGGCAAGGTCCCGGGCCGAAATCGCACGTCTGAAGGCCGATACCGCCCTGGAACTGAAGCGCCTGGACCGGGACCTCGAGCTGTGGTCGCTCCAGTGGTCGCTGAAATCCAGCCGGTCGAACGTCGAGCGGCTGAAGGAACGCGTCGGGAAGACGGAAGAGGCCATCGAACGGCGGGTGATCCGCGCCCCGCACGACGGCATCGCCGTACGGTGCGAGCCGCACCGCAGGGGACGCAAGATCGAAGTGGGGGATCAGGTCTGGTCCAACATGCCCGTGATAGAGATACCGGACATGAGCCGGGTAAAGGTTCGGACTCAGATTCCCGAGAAATACGCGCGTTTCGTGTCGGAGGGCGCGACGGAAGCCAGGGTGCGCCTGAAGGCCGCCCCCGATACCGGGTATCGGGGGGTAGTGGTCTGGATGGACAGGTGGGCCAGGGACCGCAACGCCTCGCTTTCGCCGGCGGACCGCAAATCGCAGGGGCCATCGGGGATGCGGGTCTTCGATATGGATGTGGAGATACGCGACGGCGACATCTCCCGGCTCAGGCTCGGGTTCCGGGTGGTCTGCGAGATAGTCGCGCGGGTCCTTGAGGATGTCGTCATCGTACCCCGCGAGGCCGTCAGGGACGCGCCGGGCGGCCCGGCGGTCGCCGTGGTTTCGGGGTCGGGGGTCCGCCTTACGGCCGTGAAACTCGGTCCGGAAAGCGGGGGCGAAGTAGCGGTCATCGGGGGGCTGGCCGGGGGAGAGACGATCCTTGTGCCGGAGGCGCCGCGTGCGGGGATTCATCGGCTGACGACACATCGCGACTGATCCCCATGCCCGCCGGCCGGGGTCACCCGCCCGGATACGGATCGCCTCGTCCGGAGGTCCCCGTCCGCCGGCAGGGGGCCGCGATCGCCGGGGTGGGATTCCGGGGGTGCCGGCCGTGGATCAGATCGAGCAGGATCATCCGCCGCCGCTTGCCCGTTCCTTCCCAAGGCGGCGGGGCGGACCGTTTTCCCGGGAGCGGTGTTGCGCCGGCGCGGGCCGCCCCTCCCGCCGGGCAAGCGGACCGATACAGGTAATTGTTTGCCGGGTTCAGACAGGAACTGCTACCTGTGGTGGCGCGCTTGAGCGGGACAACAATAGCGCTGCCACATATACTCCGCGCCCTGTGCCCCACATACGGGAGGCAGACAATTACATCGGATCGGGTGAAAAGAGGCGCGCATGCCCATCGGACGGTTGCGGAAGCGAAGTGTTCTGATTACGGCCGTATGCGGTGCGGCGGTATCGGCAATCGCATTACTTCTCGTTTTCGGCGGCGGCCGGGAGCGGCCCTGCGCGACGGTCCGACGCGGTTCCATCGAGATTTCGATCCGGCGGAGGGGCGTGCTGGTTCCGGCCGATGAGGCGGCGGTCCCGGCTCCTTTCGGCGGCTTCCTGACGGAGGTCGTTCCGTTCGGCGCCACCGTCAAGCCCGGCGATATCCTGTTTTCGATAGACGCCAGACATCTCGAAAACGCGCTCAGGTGGCGGAGGTATTCCCTCGCGCGCGCCGACGCAAACCTGGCGAACGTGGAATCGGCCGGCGAGAGGGCAATCCGCGCCGCCGAGAACGAGATCGAACGGTGCCGGCTGCGTCTTCAGCTGGAACGGTTGCGTTTCGATGAAACGGTCAAAGGGCCGAAGCCGGAGGACGAGCTGCTCGCCAAGGTCCGTCTTCAGGCCTCCGAGAACATGCTGAAGGCCCGCAGACAGGAATACGAAATCCTGAAGTCGCTGGCGGACATGGGCTTCGTGAGCGGCGAGGAGGTAAGGACGAAGGACCTCCAGGTCAAGGAGGCCGAAGTGGAGAGGGAACGCTGCGAGATAGCGTGGAAGAGGATGCACGCCGGGCCGGAGGCGTCAAAAACTGAAGAGCAGGAGCTAAGGATCAGGGACGCCGAGAGGATGCTCGATAACGCCGGCGCCCGCCTCGAATCCGCCAGGAAGGCGCACGAGGCCGCCGTGGCACAGGCTAAACGGCAGAAGAGGTTTCACGAGAGGGCATCGCGCGAGATATCCGACAAGATAGCGAAGGCGCGGGCTGCGGCCCCTGCGGAGGGCAAGGCGATCGTGCACAGCCATTGGGGATCGCCATGGTCGGCGGGGCGGTGGGTACACGAGGGTGCGAAGGTGGTATCCATACCCAGGACGCGGGGCATGAAGGCCGTCGCGACGGTGGATGAGGGCAATATGCACGCGCTCGCGATCGGACAGGAGGCGAGGGTCCGCGCGGAGGCCTTTCCGGGGCATGTGCTGCGCGGCAGGGTCGCCAGGATCGCGGAGCTGGGGAAGGACGAATTCGAGAGTTTCCTCCCGGAGACGCGGGATCGGGTGGGCGAGGCTATGAGAAAGGCCTACGATGTGGAGATTGAACTGCCGGATGACGCGCCCATCCCCCTGTCGCCGAACATGACGGTTTCGGTGGAGATACTGGTCCGGTCGGTGGAAGGCGCCTGTCTGGTGCCGCGGATGGCCGTGCTCGGTAATGCCGCCGAGGGGTTCTACGTCGAGGTCCCGCGGCGTTTCGGCGCCGCGCGCGTTCCCGTACGCGTGCCGGCCGCGACGCGGACCCTGTGCGCCGTGGAGGGGGTCGGGGAGGGCGAGAGGGTGCTCCTCCCGGTTGGGGAGGACGGGCCGTGAGCGGCGCACGGGATACCGGCGGGCGGGCATGG
>JAOACM010000225.1 GCA_026417845.1 Planctomycetota bacterium
ATCTATGCGGCGCAGCAGTAAAACGGCCTGTCCGGCAATGGCGGATGTCAGTGGCAAGAAGATAACGTCGCGGGCAGCCGTCGCCGAAGGGTTCGTCAGGCTCTCGCCGGAAGCGCTGATGCTGATCCGCGAGGGACGCCTGCCCAAGGGCGATCCCCTGTCCGTAGCCAGAATAGCCGGGATCTCCGCGGCGAAGCGTACGCCGGAGATCGTTCCGCTCTGTCACCAGATACTTCTGGATGCGGTAAGCGTGGAGTTGGAGGTTGCGGGGGGAGGCGTGAGGATTGAGGCGCGGGCGGCGGCGAGGGAGCGGACCGGCGTCGAGATGGAGGCGCTGACGGCCGTGGCGGCCGCCGCGCTGACGGTCTACGACATGTGCAAATCCGTGGACAGATCGGCCGAAATAACGGACGTACACCTGCTTGAGAAGAGCGGAGGCAGGAGCGGACACTATGTGCGGAAGAGGGAACGGAAGGGCGGCCGCGGGCAGAGTAGTGTCGGTTAACATAAGCGACCGCAAGCACGTGGCGAAGAAACCGGTTCCGGAGGCGGAGCTGAAACCGGGGGTAGGCATACCTGGCGACGCCCACGCGGGACCGGGGGACCGCCAGGTCAGCCTGCTGGCCCTGGAGGCGATCGAACGGATGCGGCAAATTCTTTCCGACGCGACGCGACAGGGCCTCGACGTGAAATGCCCGAAGGGCGGCGATGCTCTGGGCCCCGGCAGCTTCGCCGAAAACCTTACGGTCGCAGGCATTGATCTGCCGGCGCTTCCGATCGGTACCAGGCTCCGGATAGGGAAGGAAGCGATAATCGAGGTCACAAGGACAGGGAAGGAATGCCACAGGCGCTGCGCGATATACGATGCGATCGGGGAGTGCATCATGCCGGGAGAGGGCGTATTTGCCAGGGTGCTCGCCGGCGGGATCGTCCGGCCGGGGGACGAGGTGCGGATCGAGAGAGGAGACGGCGCCCGCTGTAAGCCGTGGAGTGCGGCGATACTGGTGGTAAGCGACAGGAGTTCCCGCGGCGAGCGGGAGGATATCAGCGGACCGGCGCTCGCCCGCGCCGTCGAAGCGGCAGGGTTCCGCGTCGTACGGAGGGAAATCGTACCGGACGAGAGACCGGCGATAGAAGACGCCCTCCGTTCGATGGCCGATTCCGGCTCCGTGCATCTCCTGCTGACTTCGGGCGGCACCGGAGTCGGCCCCCGCGACGTAACGCCGGAAGCGACGCTCGCAGTGATCGAGCGGCGGGTCCCGGGCCTTGCAGAGGCGATGCGGGCGCGGAGCATCGGGAAGACGCCGCACGCGATGCTGAGCCGCGCTGAGGCCGGCATAAGAGGCCGCTGCCTGATCGTAAACCTCCCCGGCAGCCCGAAGGGGGCGGTCGAATGCTTCGAGACGATAGCCCCCGCGCTGGGGCATGCGATGGAACTTCTGGCGGGCATGGATCCCGACAACAGGCCTGCCGGCAGTTGAACGGCCGGCGGTCGAGCGGACGGACTGGAAAAAACCGGAAACGGGAGGAAGGGGACCGGAACGGGCGGCATCCGGAGGACCTCCGGGCCCCGGCCGCATAATCCGCGGGGAAAGACAGCGACGCATGGACGGGAAAGAGACGGTAACGTTCGAAGAGGCGATCTCCCTGGTGCGCGAATACGCGACGGGGCGGCGCGGGACAGAAAGGGTCGCGCTGTCTGACGCCGTCGGCCGCGTGCTGGCGGAAGATATCGTATCCGACACGGATCTTCCGCCCTTCGACAAGTCAGCGATGGACGGCTACGCGATCCGTTCCGGGGATGCGACGACGGTCCCGGTCGAACTGTCGGTCGTGGAACATATACCTGCGGGGAACGTCTCGAATCGGGCCATCGGCCGCCTGGAGTGCGCGCGGATAATGACCGGAGCTCCGCTGCCGCCCGGCGCCGATGCCGTGGTCAGGCAGGAGGATACAGAGCCCGCCGGGCCTGGCCGCATCCGCGTGACGCGCCCGGTTGCGCGCGGCGATAACGTGTGCGTCAGAGGCGAGGACATACGGGGCGGGAGCGTCGTCCTGCGCAGCGGCATGATCCTGCGCCCCCTCGACATCGCGCTCGCCGCCGCGGCAGGCGCTCCGGATCTGAACGTCCGCACCCTCCCGACGGTGGCCGTGGCGGCAACAGGCAACGAAGTGGTGCCGGCAGGATGCCCTCTCAGAGAAGGAGCGATAAGGGACAGCAATTCGTACTCGCTGGCCGCCAGATTGAGGCAGACCGGCATCCGGCCGAAGCTGCTGGGGATAATCCCGGACGATCCGGAGGCCTTGCGGCGCGCGCTGAACGAAGGCCTTGGCGCGGACCTCCTGCTGGTCTCGGGCGGAGTGTCCGTCGGCGACTGCGATCTGGCGCCGGCCGTACTGAGCAGTATGGGCGTGGAGATCGTCTTCAGGTCCGTGGCGATGAAACCGGGCCGTCCGACCGTGTTCGGCCGCAAAGGCAGCTCGCTGGTCTTCGGCGTCCCAGGCAATCCGGTCTCGACCGTCATAGTGGCGGAACTTTTCGTGATTCCGGCCGTAAGGCTGATGATGGGCGAGAGCGACGCGGGGCCGGTCATGACCGATGCCTTACTGGATGAAGCGCTTTCGCACAAGCCGGACCGGATGTCCTTCAAACCGGTCAGACTCTATCTCTCCGGCGGAACGCTTCGCGCCCGCCCCACGACCTATCACGGGTCGGCCGACCTGGCCGGCGCGGCGGCGGGCGACGCCTTCGCCGTCATTCCACGGGGAGTACCCAGACTGGAGGCGGGCGCTACCGTCAGGATACTCACATTTCCGGACGACTGGAGACGATTCCATACGGGACAGCCGACCTGAGGGTCGCAAGACCTCGCAGTCTCCTGTTCCGGTTCCGGCACGTTACTGATCGCGTAATTGTTTGTCGTCCCGTATTGCGGGGGACAGGGGGCGCGGAGTGTACGTGGCAGCGCTGTTTTTGTCCCGCTGGAGCGCATCACTACGAGCACCAGCCCCCTGTCCGAACCAGGCAAACAGTTACCTGGTCGCGACATCCGCCGGATCGGTTCCCTCCGCTTTTGAACTTATCCGGAAATCTGCCGCCTCGAAGCTAGCGGTCTGCAAGCCCGACCTCGTAGGGGGGAGTTTTTAGACAGGCTCCTGCTGGTTTCCCGCCCCGCTTCCGCCTAACGGCGGCGGATACGGACAGCCCCCGTCCCTCAGCGCCGTCCACAGGCCCTGCAGAAATGCGCGGTTGTCGAGGGCGATGTACTCCATCTCGCCGCCCATGCGGTGGAAGCTCTTGCAGAAGCGGAGGTAATATGCCGGGTCATCGGGAGGAGGCTCGGCGTTTCCGGACCATTTCCAGTTCTCATCAGCCAGGTCCACCACGCAGATGAAGTGATCGCGTATCCTCCCGCCTTCCTGGATCGCGGCGTTCACAGACATGGCCATCGCCTTTTCGAATATCATGGGGCTCATGACCGCCGAGCCTACGCTGAGATATACGCCGCCGGATAGACCGCGCACCGATTCGGCAAAGATCAGGAAGTCGCGCATCGCCGCGCGTCCGTAGGCTCCGCCGCAGGCCGCCGGATGCTCGTAGATGATGTCATAGCCGATACCCGCGTGGACCGTGAAGGGCACGCCCAGACGGAAGGCCGCCGCCTGAACGCTGAAGCGTTTCCACCTGTGAGGCAGCCGCAGCGTCCTCCCCCCCCGCTCTCCAGCCGCTGCCAGTACGGCGCGGAGATCCGCCGCAGCGCCGGCCTTTTCAGGATCGGTACCGGCTGAGAGCGTAAGGAGCTCCGCATCCGACGGTAGAGACAGTTCCTCGCGTTCGATCACGGCCCCGACAGACTCGCCGTACCCGCGACCCTCGAGCGCCCCGGCGGCGACGGCCAGAGCGATGATCCGGCCGGTCTCGTCCCAGAGTCCGAAAGTGCCGGAGGCGATATTGGCGCGGACGTCCTCTGCTGATCGCCCCAGAAAGGCGAACTCCCAGTCATGGATCGAGCCGGCCCCGTTGGTGGCGAGGTGCGTAATCCAGCCCCTTTCGATAAGCCTGATCATGACCGGGGCCAGGCCGTTCTTGATCGCGTGTGCTCCGAAGGTAAGCATCACCGGCCGGCCGGCCCGGCGGCTCTCTGCCACCCGCCTGGCGACGCGCGCGACCTGCCTGGCGGCTCCGCCGAGATCAGGCGGCGGGTTGTCCGGGGAGATGGCGACATCTTCGATGGCAAGCTTGCTGTCCCGGTCAGCCAGCGGCCGGACTCGGAGCCGGGAACGATCGAATTCTCTGAACATGCCGACGCCCTCCAGAAAGGGCAAAGGTTTACCGCATTCAGGCGGCGGCCGCCATTTGTAGCGGCTCGCCCGAACGGGGCAACAATGGTGCTACTGTAAACAAGAGCCTATCCCAAAACCTCCCGTCCGAAGTGGGGATCACTGAGCGTATAAGCTTCGCATCAGCGGTTTTCGGACAGGTTCCAAGCCCGCCATGCCGCTGCGCCCCAATATATGGGCACGGCAAACAATTACCAGAAAGTGAACAGCAGCCGGGCGGGTGCATGCCCGTAACTGCGGAGTTTGGAATATATGGGGTCTGGAGCCTGATCCGCCTTCTCCGTCCGCCCGGCTCGAAGGGCGCGGCCCCGGATATGTGCCTGGGGCGCGTCTTCCAGCGGGTCGCGCCAAAACCCTGCATTTACGGCAACGCACCCCAGCCGGGCAGGAAAGGCAGGAAAAGGCGCTGCGCTTTTCACCCGGCGCCGACCATCCGGCCGGGCGCGCGTAATCTCTGCAGTCGCGATTCGAACCGTTCGCGCATTGCGGCCGCGATGCGTCCCGGCGCGCCCCCGCCCAGAGACCTGCCTTCCAGAGAGGTCAGGGGCATCACGCCGATGAGCGAATTCGTCAGAAACGCCTCGTCGCATTCGAAGATAGCCCTCTCGGGGATCTTCCCGAAGCGGAATCGGAGGCCGAGGCGCGGGGCGATCGAGGCGACCATGCGCACGGTTATGCCAGACAGACAACCTTCGGTCCCGGGATCGGGCGAGAGGAGCAATCTGCCGAATACCGCCACGAGGTTCGCGCATGAGGCTTCAGCCACCCGTCCGGCCGTGTTGCGCAGGATCGCTTCGTCGAACCCGCGGCGGACGGCGTACCTCCTGGCCAGGATGTTCTCGAGGAAGTTGCACGACTTTATCGAGGCGACCGGCGAGCGCTCGTTGCGAGGGAAGGGAGCAAAACATGCGGAGTACCCCCTGGCGTACTTTTCCCCGGACGGCGGGCTATACCCGTACGCCACGGCAGTTAGCTCCGGCTGGGCGGATGGATCCGGCACGGGACCGACGCTTCCCGCGCCTCTACCCAGCGACAGACGAAGGCAGGCGTGCTCAAGCAAGCCGACGCTTCCGGCCGCAGTCTCGCACACGGTGCGCAGGGCGTCCCGCGATGGGATGCTGCGGAAACCAAGGGCGCGCGCGCCGCGGATCAGCCTGGCGATGTGCGCATCGAGCATGAACGGTTGCCCGAAGCGACAGCGTATCGTTTCAAACAGACCGTCGCCATATAGCATACGGCGATCGGTCGCCCACCGGACCGGGACGGCCTCGATGCACTCGCCGGCGAGCGCGAAAGCCTTTATGTCGCCGCTGCCGCCCATGGCCGTCTCCCGCGGCACCGCCATGCGTGCGATCTCCCATCATCATCCAGCAACCGGATCGCCGGGCACCCCGTTCCAAAGCGCCGGGACCGGTGGCTCCAGCCCTTCGCGGACGGATATCCGCCGCGATATCTTCCCCCCGGCCATCGAAGCCGGCCGCAACCCGGCGGGAAAGCAGCCCGCGCCGGAAAGGCGGATATTTTCTGACGGCCTGCAGTTCCGCCTGTGGCGCTCATCCTCCCCGCGGAAACTCCGCTCCCAGGGCACGGAAAAAACCGGCGGCCTTGTGCAGCGTTTCCTCGTATTCGGCAGCCGGCTCAGAATCCGCCACTATGCCGCCGCCGGCCTGGTAATGGATGCGGCCCCCTTCGGCCAGCGCCGTACGGATGGCTATATTGAAAACCATACCGCCGCGCGAGTCGAGGAATCCTATGCTGCCGGTGTAAACGCTCCGGCAGCTCGGTTCAATCTCCGCGATTATCTCGCAGGCTCTTATCTTCGGCGCCCCCGTTACCGATCCGCCGGGGAACGCGGCGCGGAGGAGATCGAGAGGGCAGTACCGGTCATGCAGGAGACCGGTCACAGTTGCTGCGCGGTGATGGACTGACGCGTGGGTCTGGATCGAGCCGGGGTCTTCGACCCTGATCGAGCCGTAGCGGCATACCTTGCCCAGATCGTTCCGCAGCAGGTCCACGATCATGGCCAGCTCGGCCTTCTCCTTGGCGCTCCCTTCCAGATCGGCGACCAGCCTCGCGTCCGCTTCCGCGTCCGCGCCGCGGGGTCTTGTGCCTTTTATCGGTCTGGTCGAGACCCTGTCTCCTTCGAGCGTCAGAAACATCTCCGGGCTGACGCTCAGCACCGCCATGTCCCCGCCCAGCCCTATGTACGCGCTGTAGCCGCCCGGCGAGGCTTTCCGCAGAAGCATGTATGCTTCCTTCGGAGCAAGTCCAGGGACGGAGACCGTAAAACGCTGCGACAGATTCACCTGATATATGTCGCCGGCAGCGATGTAATCGAGGGCGCGTGCTATGGCGGCGAGATACCCGTCGCGATCGAACGTCGAGGAAACGCGGCCGGCAGGAGTGCGCGGCGGGCGGATCGCCCGCTGACCGGCAAGGTCCGTGGGGCAATCCCGCAGCAGATTTTCGGCCTCTCCGATGGCGCTCGATGTATCCCGCGCGGAACTTTTCCCCTCCCAGTCCGTCCGGCATGCGAACCAGACGCCTTCTTTGTGGTCGAAAGCCAGGATGAGACCATACAATCCCAGCCACATGTCGGGGAAAGGCAAATCTCTTTCTCCCGCAATGGGGATTCTGTCGGCAAACCTGCCCATCTCGTAGCCGAAGTAGCCTATCGCCCCGCCGGCAAGAACCGGAGCGCCCGGCGCCGCCTCCTGGTTGCGTCTTGCGAACCCCATGCCGGATAGAAGCTTCTTCAGCGCTGCGAAAGGATTACCGGCAACGGTTTCCCTCCGCGAACCGTCCCCGCTGCGGATCGTAAGGACGCCGTCGCGAACCTCGAGCAGGCAGATCGGGTTGGCCGCGAGGTAACTG
>JAOACM010000226.1 GCA_026417845.1 Planctomycetota bacterium
TCCCGGGCCAGCGCCGCGACGCTCTCCAGGCATGCGTCCTCGTTCCGCCCGCCTTCCGGCCCGTGCGGGAATGCAAGCAGCCACTCGACCTTTCGACCCGACCGGCTCAAGTCCCGCGCCTCCTGAATTCCCGATACGCGGCGGGATATTCCAGGCGGAATGCACGCCACGGCCCGGAGACATCCGCTAAAAGCACGCCGGTTCCAGCCAGCAGCCGCCGGGCATATCCTATCCCCGCATCGCGGCCGTTCAAGCCGGACATCGCCGCCGGCGCGGGGCGCGTTGCGCCACTGCAGCAGCGAGGGGAGAAGCGGGCGCCGACGCCCGACCCGAGACATCAGGCGGACGGGAGAGAACCGTTCGTGCCCGGGGTGGACCCCGGATGCTACTGAAGCCCCGGCTCGTCGGCGGGGATGGTCAGCTTTATGTAATGGATGACGATCTCAACGGGCCTGGCGGGATCCCCGTTCGTCAGGAGGATGCAGGGGCGCTGGAGGAATTCGGCAGACCCGGCCTTGTCCTCCATTATGCTCCGCGGGTTGGCGCCGTTCATGTCGGTCCACCCGGCCGAGAAGACCTTGCCCTTCGCTTCCAGAATCAGCTTTCCGGAGGGCGCCGGGAGGAACGGCCTGAGCGGCGCGCTGTCCCACTCGATTCCCCGCGCGCATATCTGGCCGCGGAGCGCGTAGCCGTTCACGGTTATGCCGCCCAGGCAATAGGACGATTCGCCGTTCCACGCCGCCGCGCCGGCGGCGGACGTCGGAGACACTTGGGTAACTGTGTACTCGACTTCCATCTTCCACCGGCAACCCTGGAAGGGAACGAGCACGAACGCCGGGGCGCCGTTGCGGCGCATGCCCCACATTGTGGCGGGGCCGCGAGTAGACAGCGAGACGCCAGCCGGCACGATCTTCATCGCCGACAGGTCCGACCTCGGAGCATCCCACTGCCAGTCCGATCTGTGCGGCCACTGGTGCATGTCGTAGGTAATTTCGAACCGACCGTCGGGAGCCTGCGCCACCGTGCCGCGGAACTTGCGCCTCACCGTCTCGATATCCGCCGGCCTGGCAGCCCTGGGGATATCTTCGACCTCTGGCGCGGGGGATGCGGCGGTCCCTTCCTTCGGTTTGAACTGGACGGCGAAATCGTCCAGAGCGGAATCCGGGCAATCCCTGACCATCAGAGAAACGGAGACAGGGGTGAACGCGAGACGCCCCGAGGCCCGCTCGCGCCCGTCAATGGTCCAGGCCCACCTGCCGCCCTCGCCCATGGATATCTCGTGGACCGATTCCTTCCCTGGCATCCAGAAATATCTGTTCCCGATATCCAGTCTCGGCTCGTCGAACCTGACCATCTCCACCGCGGCCGGAGATACGCCGTTCCTGTACCACCGCCCCATGCTCATGTCGCGCCACTGAGCACCGGGATGCGGACCGAGGGCCCAGGCGAACAGAAATCCCTCCCCGTCCACGCGGAGCCTGAACCGCACCGAGCGGAGAGACTCGACGGCCGCCTTCGGCTTCCACTCGATCATCAGATTGCCCCTCGCCGGGGGCGGACGGTTCGAGTCCGGTGTCGCGCGGGTGAGCAGCCACAGCGCGCCGCCGTTTACGGCCGTTCGCACGCCCGACTCGGAACCCCACCTGGCCGTGAAATCGGCCGCCTGGGCGGGATCGTCGAAGTCGTATTTCACCTCATACCAGCCGTCCGGCAGCCTGCGCGGCCTGCCGCAGACGAGCTTCGCGATCGGGTCCAGGGAAGCCAGGATGCCGTGCAGGCGCTCGATCCGCTTCCGCGCCTCTTCCGAAGCGGCGAACCGCGTTCCGCCGTATTTCTTCGAGTACTCGTCCAGCAGGGCTGTCAGGCGCGCAGCGTCCCTGGGCTCGGCGCCGAATTTCTTCTCCAGCTCTGCCAGCGCCGGGCCGGCCTCCATCTCAATCGCCGCCCGGTCCAGGATGGCCAGCTTCGCGACGAATGCCGCGACGGCCGGGCCGCCGGAGTTAATGACGGGGTCTATCCGCTTCCTGGCCCCTTCCACATCGCCCCGCGCCAGCAGGTACGCGGCGGCTGCCAACGCCCCGGCGGGAGAATCGAGGTCGAGGCCTGAGCGCGCGAGTATAGCGGAGGGCTTTATCTGGCTTGCCGGTATGCTGAACGTGGGGCCGCCCGATGTCCCGCCCGTGAAGAAAAGCCGGCGCCCCTTCGCCTCCTCCAGACGTCCCTTGGCGATGCCGGGCAGCTCCTTCGGCAGGTCCATGACCTTGCCCTTGTCAGCCTCGACCCAGCGTCTCAGCGCAGCCTCTTCGAGCTTCAGGCATTCCTCGAGGTCGGCGATATCGCCGCTTATCCGCGCGGCTATGTCCCGGTACTCCGCTCCTTTCGCCGCCTCTCTGGCCTCGTTCAGAACCTGCTCGACATCCTCGGTCCTCCGCGCCGTCGCGATCAGCGCCGCGAGGAACTTTCCGTACAGCGGATCTGACGCGCGCGCCCGCTCGGCCGCCTCGGCGGCGCGCTTCTCGGCCGCGGCGACAGAATCTGCCGCGGCTTGCCATGCGGCCGCGAATTCGGCGGGGACTTCCCTCTCCGGTATCCTGGCCAGGGCTTCCCGCGCCGATCGGGCGTCCCCGGCTTCGGCCGCCTTCCTGACGGCGGCCAGCGCCTCCTCCATTTTCGCGGCGATCTTCTTTTTGAGCGATTCGTTCTCGGCCGCGAGCGCCGCAGCGAAGTTATCCGGCGCGCCGGCGGTCTGGACCCTGGCCAGCGCAGAGGCGGCGGAGGCGCAGCGTCCGGACTCCAGAAGCCGCTCCGCCTCGACGCGCGCGGACGCCAGACGGTCGGCGTATTCCTTCTCCCATGCGGCGCGCTCGGCCGCCAGCGCCTCCGCCAGCTTCGCTTCCGTCTTCGTCCCCGCCATCGCGGCGCGCAGGGCCTCCAGCGCCTGGACCCTCTCCCGGCGCGGCAGCGGCCCGCGCGAAAGCCTAGCCAGACACTCGGCCAGCGCGCGCTCCGCCTCTGCTTCCCTGTCGGGCCTGGCGGGCCCCGCCCCTGGCGGGCCTTCCGGTTCAGGCCGGACCGGCGCCGCGACAGATCCGCTTCCGGAAGGCGCCTCCGGCCCGGCCTCGGCGCGTCCTTTGCGCGGTTTCCGGCCGCCTCCTTCGCCGTCCCCTTCGCGGGATGCGCCGCCTCCCCTTGCGAACAGGATTACCGCCAACGCGATCACCGCCACCGCGCCGGCGCTCCCGGCGAACCACACCGCCGGCGGCACCGCTTTCGGTCCCTCCCCGGCGACACGGCCGACCTCCGGATGCGGCCCGGTCGTTTTCCCGCGCGCCCCGCCGCGCGGAGAGGCGGCCGCCGCCGGTCCGGCCCGCTGCCCCGGCGGCCTCGGCAGTGCCATCGAACTCTTGCCCCTGAAGGCGGCGGCGAGTTCGGGCGTCCTGCCCTTCTTCAGGGCCTCCAGGTCTTTCAGCAGCTCCGCCGGGGTCTGGTAGCGATCCTCTCTATCCTTGGCCATCATCTTGGCCATGACCTGAAGGTACGAATACGGGATCCTGGAGGCGTCTTCGACCGGCAGCGAAGCTTCTTCGACAAGGTGTTTGGTCATCACGGTGGCGGTGGAGGGGCCGGAGAACAGGGTCCTGCCGACCGTCATGTGGTAGAAGGTCGCGCCAAGACTGTAGATGTCGGCGCGGATATCCACGTCGCTCTGGCCGCGGGCCTGCTCGGGCGCCATATAGTGCGGCGTCCCCACCGCCCTGTGCTCTCTGGCCAGCAGCTCGTCCTCCTGCTCCGTGACTCGCGCCAGTCCAAGATCGCAGAGCTTCGCGATGCCGCCGGGGGCGATCATGATGTTGTCGGGCTTGACGTCGCGATGGACCAGACCGTTCTTCCATGCATGCTCCAGCGCCCGGGCGATCTGGCTAACTATATCGAGCGCCTCTTCTGGAGGGAAAAGGCCCTTCTCCTGGAGCATCTTCCTTACGGTCGGCCCCTCTACGAACTCCATGGCGAAGTAGTAGTATCCGCCGCTCTCGCCGACATCTATACCTTGGATGACGTTGGGATGGTTGAGCCTGGCGCTGGCGCGCGCCTCCCGGAAAAACCGGTCAACGAACGCCTTGTTAGCGGCCAGCTTCGGGGGCAGTATCTTGAGCGCCACGATGCGGTCCATGCTGAGCTGTCGCGCTCTGAAGACGGCGCCCATGCCTCCCTGTCCGACCTTTTCGAGTATCTCGTAGCCGGCGATGCGGGTGTGGCCGCGCAGGGCGCGTTCGACGGCCAGCGCCTGTTCCTTCGTAAGCACTTTCTTCCTGACGAATACGTTGGCTATCGTGTCGGGGAGACCGATTTCCTGAAGTTTGAGGTGCGCCTGGAGGCACTCATCGGCCTGCTGCCTGGAGCAGTAGCCGCGTTCGACCGCGATGTCGGCGAAACGTCTGGGCGTATCGTCCGCGCCGGTCATGGCCGCGCCTCTTCCGCCGCCGGGTCGGGATCCGCGCTTCAGCCGCCCGACCGGCGGCCCCCGGCTCGACTGCACGCGGGGCGGTTGCCGGCAGATCCGGTTTGCGGACCGGCCGTATCCCTCCGGCCTCGCACCCGGGGACGTCCGCGCCGCGGGCTGAACCGGTTCTTCAACCCGCCCGCCACGCAGCCGATCGGCCCGGCCGGGAGTCCGCCGGGCCCGCGCCATCTCCTCCGCACGCCCCTTTATCCCCCGGCCCGGATCGTCCGGCGCGCGGGGGGCGCCACGTGCGGCCCGGTCATCCGCTCCGCGGGGGGCGCGTATCGGGCCCGGCCGGCGACAGGTCTGTGGCGCCAGCACCCCCCGGAGACGGGCCGGCGACGCCCGACCCGCCGGAGGCGCGTAAGCCCGCTGGGGATCCTCCTTTTGCGGGCGCATCCCCAGCGCTCCGGGCGGCCCCGGCTGGCGTGGCCGGCTTCGGCCCCTCCGCCTTCGCCTTCTCCGACACCTGCGGCCTCGGGGCCATGCACAGGCTTAGATTCCGTCCTTCCCGGAACGGCGGCCTCTCGATTTTGCCCGCGTCACCCAACCTCGAGGCCGCCGTATTGAGAATCTGGATCCCGAGATCCATGTGGGTCATCTCGCGCCCCTTGAACTTCATGTTGAATACGACCCTGTGTCCCTCCTCGAGGAACCTGCGCGCCGCGGCAAGCTTTATATTCAGATCGTGCTCGGCGATCCGCGGCCCGATCTGTATTTCCTTTATCTCGTGCGCGTGCGATTTCCTCCGGCCCTGCTGATCCTTCTTTTTTTCCCTGTAGAGATACTTCCCGTAATCCATTATGCGGCATACGGGGGGATTGCCTTGCGGCGCCACCTCGACCAGGTCCAGCTCCATATCCTGGGCCTTTTTGAGCGCGTCTTCCAGAGGCATTATGCCGAGCTGTTCGCCTTCCGGAGCTATCACCCTGACCTGCGAGGCCCTGATTTCGCGATTGATACGCAATTTCTCCACGGTCCCTTCGTTTCCCTCCTGAACCTTCCTCCGGCGCCCGGTCCGTCACTCAAGGTCCGGGCTCCTCGCCTCGATCTTCTCCCTCGCCCGTGCGAGGAACTCCTCTAATTTCATGACGCCGATATTCTTCCTTCCCCTGCAACGGACGGACGCCGAATCGGAGGCGGCTTCCTTCGCGCCGATGGCCAGGAAGTATGGCACTTTCGCGGCCTCAGCGCGTGCGGCCTTGGCGGCTATCCTGTCCGCGTTTATGTCGCCCTCGACCCTGAACCCCTCGGCCAGCAGCCTGGCTACGGCCCTGCGCGCCGCCTCCTCTTCGCGCTCGGTGACATTGGCCACGCGGACCTGCACCGGCGCCAGCCATGGCGGAAAGGCCCCGGCGTAGTGCTCGATCAGAAAACCGATGAATCTCTCGTGCGTACCCAGCGGAGCCCTGTGGATGCACAGGGGCGTTTCGTCCTCGTTCCTGGCGTTCTTGAAGGTCAGGCCGAATCTCGCCGGGATTGCGAAGTCAACCTGGTTGGTGGCCAGCGTAAACTCCCTGCCTATCGCGCTCCATATCTGCACGTCTATTTTCGGTCCGTAGAACGCCGCCTCGCCGGGGATCTCCTCGAACGGGATCCCCCCGCTGCGCAGCGCCCGCCGGACGCGCTCTTCGGTAGCCTTCCAGAGCTCGGGTTGTCCCACGTATTTTTTACCAATCCCTTCGGGAGAGTGGGTGCTGAACCGCATCATGTAATTCGATATCCCGAAGATGCCGAAGTATCCCAGGTACATCCTGCAAACCGCCAGGAATTCCTCCTCGAACTGCTCCAGCGAGCAGTAGATATGGGCGTCGTTCATCTGCATGGACCGGACGCGCATCAGCCCGAACAGTTCGCCGCTCTGCTCGTACCTGTAGCACGTCCCGTACTCAGCCAGCCGCACCGGCAGGTCCCGGTAGGATCTCAGCTCCGAAGCGTATATCTTGTGATGGTGGGGGCAGTTCATGGGCTTCAGGTAATATTTCGTCCCCTCGATCTCCATCGGCGGGAACATGCTGTCTTTGTAGTACGGCAGGTGACCGCTCGTCAGGTACATTTTTTCCTTGCATATGTGCGGGGTGCGGACGCGCATGTATCCGGCCTTGCGTTCCGTCTCCTTCGCCAGCCTTTCGAGCTCTTCAATGATTGCCGCGCCGTTGGGAAGGAACAGAGGCAGTCCCGGTCCGACGTCATCATCGAACATGAAGATGCCGAGCTCGCGTCCCAGCTTGCGATGGTCGCGTTTTTTCGCTTCCTCCAGGCGCGCCAGATACTCGTCCAGGAGTTTTTTCGTCGGCCATGCGGTCCCGTAGACGCGATGGAGCCTGTCGGAATTGGCGTCGCCATGCCAGTAGCTGGCGGAGACCGACATGACTTTGAACGCGCCGATACGGCCCGTGTCGGGAAGGTGCGGACCGCGGCATAGGTCCTCAAAGACCCCGTCGCCCGGCATTGCAATCCTGTAGAAGCTCAGCACGGGACCTTCCGCGCGCATCGCGTTGTCGAGCTTGTACTTGTTGCCCTCGCCCTCGACCCTGCGCAGTCCCTCCTCCCTCGGCATCTCGATCCGGATGAACGGCCGGCGCTCCTTTATTATCGCCGCCATCTCCGCCTCGATCCGCGGAAAATCTTCGGTGCTTATCGGCCTGTCCAGCGCTATATCGTAGTAGAAACCATCCTTTATCGGCGGTCCGTATACCAGGTTGGCATCC
>JAOACM010000227.1 GCA_026417845.1 Planctomycetota bacterium
GGAACGTCTCGAACTCTTCGGAGCGGTCGTCGAAGACGCAGTAATCGAACCAGTCCCGGTTGTCGAGCGGCATCCAGTCGAACCAGTTGCCGAACCGGTGCGTCATCTGCCACATCCCCTTCCACGTAGTGGCGGCCTGAATGAAGACGAGCCTGTCAGGGTTGAGCGGATTCGGGTAGCAGACCTTCATGCCGATATCGTCGCCTTCGTAACGGTCCGCGCCGGCGACGACCGACTTTCCTTCCATCCTTACCGGCAGGCGGCCCATGACCTGAGCGCATATGGAATTCGCGTGGGGACCGCCGAAGAGCACCAGATTTTTCGAGCGGATATCTCCGTCGGTGACTTCGCGGTCGTCTTTCGCCGGCGGCAGGCATACGAACCGCCGCAGCCACTGCCTGCGCCAGCGTTCCGCCTCCTCGCGGATTATCCACCGCTCGAACGGGTCCTCCGCAGTCGTTCCGACCACGATCAGGAACGGGTCGCGGAACAGATCGTCGCAGGGTCCTTCGAGGCCCTTCCGCTTGAGCGGCGGGAAGTCCGGCCGCGCCTCCTCCCCCCGCGCGATACTCCACGCCGGGGGCGTACCCGTCTTTTCGAAGGCGGCCGACGGCGGCAGCGGGGGCGGGACGGTCAGCGCGGCACCGTCCACGGTCACGGTCAGCGGTCTGTCGGCCGGCGCGATCTTTCCGCCGGGGGACAGCGAAAAGCGCCTGACGTTATCCGTCCGCACTTCGATCCGTCCGGGCTCGACGCACGCCGCATCTATCTCCGCGAACTTCAGCCTCCGCTCGAACCTCTCGATCCGCACCCAGTACGCCCCGTTCCACCGGTAGAATGCGGTCTTGTAACGCACGCGTTCCGGCCAGGGGTCTACGCGGAAATTGCGCATCCATCTGACGCGCTCCTCGATCGCAGCGCCCCAGCCGTGTCCGCCCTCGCCCTCCTGATACCTGACGTTGGCATAGCCGAGCCGGCGCAGGCGCCCGGCCATGCTGCGCGAATGACCGATGGGGTTTATCGCGTCCTCCCGGCCGTGTTCGCAGGTAACGTGGACGTTAAGGAGGTTCTCGGCGAAAGTGACCGGAGCGGTGTTCCAGCGCAGCCACCATCGGACCTCCGAGTAAGGAGATTCCACCTGCGGCCGGTCCTCGCGCCAGGCCTCGAGCCAGGCAGTGAAATCAGTGTTCCCGGCCACCGGGTAGGCGGCCGCGAAGCGGTCGGGGTAGCGGCACGCCAGGTTCCAGCTGCCCGTGCCGCCCATGGACCAGCCGGTGACGTACACGCGGGAGCGGTCCACGCGCAGGTCGGCGGCCACGGCGTCCATGACCGCCAGCACGTCGTCCTCGGCTATCCACATGTAGTCGCAGCTTCCCCTGCCGTGCGGCGCGGCCACTATGAAGCCGGGCACTTCGGGGGCCGGATGGCCCTGGAACGGGCGGTACCAGTCGGTCCAGCCATGGTGATGCAGGAAGACAAGCAGAGGGTATTCGGAGGAGGCTTCGTACTTTTCCGGCAGCGAAAGCGAGAACGGCTGGCAGGAATCGTCGTTCGCGGCGTAGTAACCGCGTATCTGAACCCCGGGCTCGAACGGCACGGTTCCGCCGGCGAGGAGCTTCCCGGCGTCCGCGATCGCCCGCGAGGCTTCCGACGCATATCGCTCCCCCGCCCACGCCGCGTAGGCGAAGCGGCACAGGAGCGTCGCCGCGTCGCGC
Source organism: Planctomycetota bacterium (assembly GCA_026417845.1). GTDB lineage: Bacteria > Planctomycetota > SZUA-567 > H5-PLA8 > CALKMO01 > CALKMO01. Next base: position 1,716 of record JAOACM010000227.1, read on the forward strand.
TGCGTCCGACCGGAAGAGGTCCTGACCAGATTCCCGATACGCGCCACCAGATCAGCGGGAACGGCTGCCGGCGCGGCATCGGAAGCCCCATCCTTCGCCGATCCGCCGGCGCGGTCTCCCGTTCCGCCCTCCCCGCGCCCGGAGGCCGATGTATCCCCCGCCGGGGCTTCCGGCGGCATATCCGCCGGCGCCCAGACCCTGTAGGAAACCGCCGCGACTATAACCACGGCGGCCGCGATAACCGCGGCGATCCTCAGCCGGTCTCCGCCCGCTACGCCAGCTCCGCCCACGCCGTCCCTCTCCTCTACCGGAGTAATTGTTTGCCGCGCTCGGGCGACGCTACTGCAGCGGCGTGCCCGAACGGTGTAACAACGGCGCTACTGCAAACGGGTCCGCTCTGCCCGCTGTATCTCCGCATATGGGCACGGCAAACAATTGCCTGCCGGACGCCTTCCCCAAAAAGCCCGTCCGGAAACTCCAGCGGCGCCGAAGGCTTCCGCGACGTCCCGCCCGATAAGTCCGGAGGTTTTCGGATAATCTGAGCGCGTCGCGTCGGCGATAAAACCACGGACAACTATATATGGGGCGCGAGGGTTCCCGCAACGGCCGCCGGCCGTCGCGACGGGGGGGGTGCATGGCAGTAAATGCGGATGCCGGCTGGATGATTCGAGACCCGCCGGAGGCAATCCGCGGAGACACGGACGGGAAGCGATGGCGTGCCAGCCTTCCCCCTCGAAGCGCTTCTGGAAGCCCGTATCCGACTTTGCAGCTACGGCCATGCGCCCGCGACGGGGAGTTCGGGCGGGAACTGTTTGACCGTGGGCAACCGGGACAATAGAATCCGCGCGGGCGGTGCCGGCCGTACAGGTGTTCGGGGTTTTCCCGGCGCTGCAGCGTTATTCTGAATGCCGGTTTCCGTAGAGCGGCGCGCCGGAACGCCTGCCCGCCGCCGACGGCAAACGGGTTCGATGCGGAGGCGGCAGGCCATGGCTTCCAAGCTGCTCGTAATAGGGGCCGGCAACATCCTTATGGGCGACGACGGCGTCGGAGTGCGGGTAGTGCAGAGGCTCAGGGAGTCGGGCATCGAGCGCGAAGTACCGGAAGCGGAACTCGTGGATGCGGGGACGTCGGCCCTGGATGTCCTGATGGACTGCGACGAGCCGGTCCGCCTGCTCGTGATAGACGCTGTGGCGGCCGGCAAACCTCCGGGAACGGTATACAGGTTCGACCGCGGGCAGATCGCCCATGCCATGCAGGGGGCTGGTTTCTCGCTGCACGACATCTCGCTGCTCGATTCGCTCAAGCTGGCCGAAATGGGCGGTGCGGAGATCGAGTCGGCGACATTCATAGGGGTGGAGCCGTTTGAGGTCAAGCCGTCGGATAAGCTCAGCCCGGGAATGGAGGCGCTGCTGCCGAAACTGACAGATATCGTCCGCGGGGAGATACTGGCCGCCGCCGGCAGGAAGGGAAGGAATTGATGGGCGGCCCATGCCCGGAACACCCGGCATCCGCGCGCATCCGTTGCGCCAAGTATGGCAAGCTCCTGTGCGCCGAATGCGGGCGCTGTCCATCGCCGAAGATACACTGCGACCACAGGGCATCGTGCCTCATCTGGGAGGCGGGCGGAGGGGAACAGAGGGGTCCGGCGACGGAGGCCGCCGGGAGGAAACGCGGGAACGTCCGGTAGTTTCGGCGCGCCGGCGTCGCGGCATACGATTCGAACCTCGCGCGGGACCGCGGAGGCTTCGGCCGCCAGCCGGAATGAATTACAGGCTTTGGACCGACCGCCTCGCTCCGCGAAAGACGCCGCGCGGGAGTCAAGAGTCTGTCCGGAAACTCCAGTGGCGCCCAGGGCTTCCGCAGCGGGCCGCCGGATCCGACCGGAGGTTTGGGGCAGGCTGTAAGATCCCGTCCAGAAACTTCCCGCCGGACAGTGTGGATCGTTGCGCGTATAAGCTGAGCGCCGGAGGTTTCCGGACAGACTCCAGGGACGCGAATCCCGCCGGGGCCGGAATTCCCGATTGAGCGCCGGTATACTGGAGGATTGGCGCGCGTCACAAATGTAAGGACGTCGGGAAGGCCGACGCAGGCGGCCCGATCCGGAGGAGACGGTCGGCCGGCACGCGGGTTCGCGTCGGGTCGCGCGACGGAGCAGCCAGGTGTAACGCGGTGGCCGTTACGGCCCGGAGGAAACAGGCCGTCCGCCGGCCGGCTGAAAAGGGGGCTGGGGTGCATGGCCGCAAATGCGGATGCCGGCCGGACGATTCGAGAGCCGCAGGAGGCGATTCGCGGAAGACGGGCTGGAGGCGACGACAGGCCAGCCTTTCCCTCGAAGCGCTTCTGGAAGCTCGTATTCGACTCTGCGGCTACGGCCATGCGCCCAGGGGGCTGTATGAACGTATCCGGATTCTCCATCCAGCAGGTCTGTGCCACGATCCCGCCGTCTGGATGGATCGTTCTTGCACCGCTCGTGGCGGCGGCCCTGGCCGCGGGGTCGCCATCGCCGCGGGGCCTTGCCGGGGAGGGATCAGGCTGCGCTGACTCGGCCGGCCTGACGGACGACGTCTCGTCCGATCTGCGGGCTGACAAGGGCGATTTCGCGATACATTTCAACGAATTGGGGCGCGACCGCTTCCGGCTTAAGGGCGAACTGAACGGACGCCTGTTCGATTCCGGGGTCGAGGGTCTGACGCTCCGCTTCCAGATGGCCGGCCTGGATATATCCGGTACTCTCAACGAGAACGGGAATTTCCGGACCGGCGGCGAGATCGGGCCGCGCTTCAGATTCTCCGTGCGTCCGGAGACCGGAGAGTTCCTGCTCAGCGTCTCCCGCGCCTTCGTGGCCGAGGAATTCAAGACCTACGGGGTCCTCCAGACCGATGTGGTAAAGCCCGGAATACCGGTTTCGGTCCCCATGACGCTTACCCTTGGCGGGACCGACATCGAATTCAGGACCGTATTCGCCTATACGGGGTCGCCGAAGTCCGGCATCGGCAAATACAGATGGGGCAAGCCTGTGGGAAAACACGGTTCCGGCCTTCTCCTGTTCAACAGGGCTATCGTCGAGGAAGACCGCGAACACCCCCAGCACCGGTTCAAGATACAGGGGTACCTCGCACGGCCGGATCAGCCCAGGATAGTACGGTCGGACTCCGGAAACTGGACGTTCTCCATAGGCTCCTTCACGCAGACTATCCCGTGCACCGCCATGAACGCCAAGGGAAAAAGACACATCAGGTTCTCGGCGCCTAAGGACAGCTACGGCATCAAGAAGTTCAGCCTGGATACTGAAAAGATGACGTTCTACCTTTCCACCCGCGGGATACTCGCCGACGGCGCGACCGGCCGTGGCACGGATTTTCCCCTGGTCGGCTCATCCCTGACCTCGACAACGTTTGCTTTCAGCGTATCGCTGGACCTGGACAACGGGGAGACCTTCAGCGCCTCGACGCAGGTTTATGTCAAACGGAAGAAGGTAGGCATGTACATGTGGACCGGGCTTAAAAAGCCAAAGACCGGCGGCGGGGGGGGCAGCAAATTCAAGTGGCCCGTGCCTTACTATTTCCCATGACGGCGGCGCGGAAAGATTTCGCGCCCTTCGGTAATTGTTTGCCGCCCCATGTTTGGTAATTGTTTGCCGCGTTCAGGTGGTGGCCGATATTTGCAGTGGCGCGTTCGAACGGGCTGACAATGGCGCTACTACAAATGGGTCTGCCCTGTCCGCTGCAGCTCAACGTGGGGACACGGCAAGCAATTACCATGTGTGTTGGGCGCGGGGACACTGGGTATATGTGGTGGCGCTATTTTTTCTGTTCCGCTCAAGCACACTGCTGCAGGTAAAAGCCCCAGCCTGAGCCCGGTAAACGATCACGCCCTCCGGCGCGTAACAGCCGGGCAGGTGCGCGGTCATGCTGGAGGGGCGCCGCCGATCCGGGATACTGCGCCCCCTCCGGTTTCGAGAGAGGGCATGGCGGGGAGGCGGCAGACGGTTGCCGCCTCTCCTTCCCGTGGCGGGACTCCGCCGGCTCCCATTACGCGGGTCCGCGCCCATCCGCCGCCGGCGCTTCAGGATGCGGGCCGGTTCTCACCGCTTCCGCTTCCGCTTCCGCTCTGGGCCGGCTTCCCCTGGAGAGCGTCGGGCCGGACTACTATCTTGTCGCCTTCGACCCGCACGACTCTGATGGGCGATCCCGGATCAACGTGCATCCCTTCGGTTATCACGTCATATTTGTCGTCGCCTATTCTGGCGGTCCCGGCGGGACGCAGCGGTGTAAGCGCGGTCCCGTTTTTGCCGACGAGGGCGGCGTAACGCCTGGCCAGTTCATCCTGGGCCCCGGCAGTTACCTCGGAGGTGACCGCGATGCGCGAGGACCTGAGGTAGCGCAGTCCGATCGCGATGGCGGCCGGGGCCAGCAGCAGGTCGAGGATGGCGATCGTCAGGCCGTAGTAGTTCGACACGCGATAGGCGGCGAAGATGCTGCCGGCGAGCGCGGCGAAGGCGAGTATAGAAAGCAATCCCATGCTGGGCGTTATGAATTCCAGGACGATAAATGCCACCATCAGGACCATAAGGAATAAAGAAAGGAACTCGGCCATCAGCTTTCCTCCGATCCGGCGCCGCCGCCCGGATCCGGCTCAGGCGCCTGCGCTCCCGGTTTCCGCTCGATCACTATTATTTCGCCCCCGGCATCCCGTGTCACCGTCACCTCGGCGCCTTCTTCTATCCAGCCGGAACCCGAGACGGCGTCCACGATGTCCTCGCCGATCCTGACCCTTCCGACCGGCCTGAGCGGACTGAGCGCAGTCCCCGACCTGCCGACCATGCTCCGACAGTCCCAGGTACATTCCGAACCGCCGGGCACGGCCGCCTCTCTGACCTCCTCCGACAATACCAGCGGCGAATGCGCCAGCGCGTATCTGGCGAAATAGACGAACCCCACCACAAAGGGCAAACCGAACAGCATTACGAAGATCGCCCTTTTGATGTCGAAGCCGTCGGGGTGCGGGCTCCGGAAGGCCCACCACACCGCCAGAGCAATCCAGCCGGCCAGCTTCACGAACGTTCCTGCGCCCGGCAGCTTATGTTCGAGCAGGATGGCGACGGCGCCCAGTACCAGCACGAAGACGATCACGAAAACGATAATGCCGAAGAGATCGGCGCCGGTCAACGGCGCGGCGGGCGGGGGGGGCGGCCGCGGAGCATTCGGCGGCGCTACCATGGTTTCCTCACGTCGTCTCCCCGGCGCCTTCCGGCGGCCGGCGGTCCCGTTATCGGGATCGCGCCGCCGGCCGGCCGCGCGCGCCCGTCCCCGGGACACCCGCGGGCCGGGCGGGATTATCCTATAACGCCGCCGGGCGCGAAGGGTACTCCCTCGGGCCGCAACGCCTCGCGCGGGCGCGGGCAACTGTTTGCCGTGCCCACAATGTGGTCGCCGCAACGGGCAGAGCGGACCCCATTTGTACCAACGCTACGTAATTGTTTGCCGGGTTCTGGC
>JAOACM010000228.1 GCA_026417845.1 Planctomycetota bacterium
GGCGAGCCGCTCTTCGAGATCACCACGGACAAAACCACGCTGGAGGCGGAGGCGTACGCCGACGGAGTTCTCCGCAAGCGGGGATGGACACGCCACCCCAAAGCGGCTGCGACCGTCCCGTCGCCTGCCGCCTTCTGGCGACGACTACCATCTGCAATGGCACGCCTGAATGGTACAACAGTGGCGCTGGTACAAATGGGTCCGCTCTGCTGCTGCGACAACCACTATGGGCGCGGCAAACAATTACCAGGAATCTAATACGCCGGGGAAGTTTCCGGACAGGCCCTTGGGACGGGATCTATTTCTCCTCCGCCCCGCTCCCGAACTCGAAGGCGCTGGTCGGATCTCCGCAGTAGTCGCGGACGTCGCGAAGCTCCCTCACGCCCAGACATCGGCTGCCCGGTCCGGGTCGCAGGATGACGACCGCTGCCGTCCGGAAATCGGGCATATCCACCACGAGAAGTCCGTCCTTCGTCCTGTAGAAATCGGCCCTCCGCGGAGAGGGTTCCCCGGCGTAGTGCACGCAGACATCGCCGAGCTCGCCGGCACGGGCTAGCCGGAAGGCTACGTACGGCGCCACCACCCTCCGCCCGCCCTGATCGAAGATGCTTGTCCAATCCATGGCGACTCCGGCGAGACAGGCCCCGTCCGGACGGACGTATATCTGCCCATATAACCCGTCGCTGAACTTCACCGGGTCCCTTTCGAAACACACGACGCGGCGGCGGAAATGTTCGTACAGCGGCAGGTAGGCGCCGTAAAGCTTCTTCCAGAATCCGAACTCCCTGTCGTCGGTCCGCCACTTACCGTCCGGCAGCTTCGGCCATCCGCCAAGCACCACGCATCGCTTAAGGTATTCCTCTTCGGGTTTATCTTTCGCCGTCCACATGTAGTAGAAAGGCTTGGCCACGCAGCACCAGAAATACTTGGCCTCGGCTCCGTCTCCACTTCCTTCGAGGAGCATTCCATCCACGAACCGCATCGTCTGAATAGTCCTGGGCTTGTTGGCGAAGCAATCTAGGCCGCGCCTGACCAGCAGGCGCGAGAGCTTTTCCTGCAGGCGCGCAAGGCCGAAAGATATGTTATAGGCTGGCCTGCCGTTGACCACCGTGACCCCATCGTCAGCACCGGTATCCAGCTCGAAGTGGCGGAAGCAATCCAGAAAGAATCCATCCAGGCCCGGGTAGGCGGCGATGGCATCGGCGGCGTTCTTCAATATGTGTCTTCCAAAAGGCTTCGAGGGGTCGGGATTCATCAGGTGGCAGAAATGCCACCCCGAAGGCGCCGGCTCCCCGGCCTCGGTCATGGCCAGGCATTCGGGCCACCGCTTTTCCACCTCCGGCCTGTAACCGTCGGAGAAATTTACGTAGTAGTGCGTCGAAACTCCATGCTCCCTGAACGTCCTTAGCACCTCAGCCAGGCGTTTCCTGTCCAGCCTGCCTGCGTTTCCGAAAGTATTCGAATCCCCTTCGCGGCCCAGCAGTCTGTTTTCCAGGGCGCTGATGGTCTCCCACTCTTCCTCGCACGGGAAATACTCCCCATACCACGGGAAATGGCCGTGGAGCTCGAGGTACTTGAGGCCGAGCGATATCGCCCTGTCGAGGACCTCAGCCGTGCGAACTGTCCCGCACGCGAACACCCCCGCGCGATCCCATGTTGTGTCCACCGGGGGAAAGAAATACTTCCTATAGCGCCTGACGACTTCCCCCATGCCCAGCCGCCAGTCGCCGCCATGGAACAGCAGGCGGATGCCTGTCCGGCAGGGGGCGCTGCCCCGCATGCCTATGTAGGAGTGCACCGTCTCCAGGTACGGGTAATCCTCCCAGTGCGGGACGGAAAAATACTGCGACCAGTTGAAATGCCGCTCGCCGTTTGAGAACTGGAACTTGGCCGAAGGAATGTTCCGTTCGAAATGTTCGCAGACGGTGAAGCCGACATCCAGCTTCATGCTGTAATGGCAGAACGCCGGGACGGCGATTTCGCGGCCCCCGAAGTAAGGTCCCTGGTTGTACATGAATTCGAAGCTGGTCATCCCGTCGAACGTGAACGGAACGCCGGCGGCTGGCGCCCACACGTCCCAGCCGGCTATAAGCGGCAGGAAGAAGACAACCTTAACCTGGCGGATGCCCTCGCCCCCGCGGTCCTGGCATAACTCCACCTCCCAGTCAAGGCAGTTTCCCGCAGCTGCGAACTCCACGCGCACGGAAAATGGCGCCCCGCGGAAGCGTTTCTCGAAGACGGCCGACCGCACAGTCCGGCGCAGCCATTTGACCTGCGCATCTGCGTCGAAGTCGCCATACCAGCGTCGCGAAGACTCGTCAAACACGCGGATCCCGCCAATGTATCCTTCTATCGGCCGCCTCAGCTGCGCAAAAAGGTCTGTCCCGGAAGGCTTCCACTGCAGGGAACGGATCCACCCCCTGGCGCCGTCCAGCCGGACGCTGAAACGGCCCCCCTCCACGCACACCGGCTCCCGGATCTCCCTGAACTCTGCGCTCTTCACGACGGATCCCTCCCTGCCGCTCCCGTACACGAGTCGCACCCGCTGATATCTGCCACACACCTCAAACTCGCGCGTGCCGGCCAAGCCGCCCCCGGCCGCGGCAAATCCCCGGATTTTGCGCGGTTGTATCGCGTGATTCGGGGGCGTAATGTCGCCCCGCGGCGGTACGCAGGAATTGCGGACCAATACGGCAGAACGGATCGCAAGTTCCGCCCCGCGGTTCCAGCCGCGTTGCAAGCCCTCAAGCAACGAAGCCCGGTTCAGGCGCGTAATTCAGCATTGTACCCGGATCGCGCCGCCCCCGGCCCTTCACCCGCCCCGGGAGCAGACCTATCCTCCATGCCTCTCCCGCGGGCCTGCGCTGCTCCCCGGTTCCTTTGGACGCCCCGGTATTTCGAAACGGGCGGGGGCGGCCCGCACAAAGCCGCATTCGACCCCGAGCTTTTTAAGGTCGGCGCCGCCGGAGTCTTCCAGCGATACCGGATCGTACGCTATCGCTACCTCATATGCTCCCGGCCGCCCGACGTCGAAAAAGCGCGGCAGGTCCAGCCGCTTGCGCCAACACGACCCCGGCAAAAGCTCGACGATGGCGTCATCCCCCTCCGAAAAGCCGCCCCGTCCGCGCCACGCATCGGCCATGCCCTGACGGAGAGCCACGGAGAGATCCCGAGGGGCGAAGGCGCCGCCGCCCGCGATCGCCCCGGTGCCGGGTGCGGGATGGGAATCGGGAACGGGAAATATCGTTACGGTGAGGACTTTGCCGGGATTCACGCAGTCCAGTATCCGGACCTTCCTCAGCCCCTCGTTGCGTATCTCGAACCAGCATACTCCGGCGAGCGAACGGTCTTCGGCCGGAAAAACGATCTCGGCTCTCAGTCCAGTGATTTCGGCGGAGGGCCGCTGGCTGCCAGGAGGAGGGACAATACCGGCAATCCCGTCCGTCGCGCCAGTCCGTTCTCCTCCCGGAATCTCGACCTTGTAATCGTACGTGAGGAGATAAAACACGAGCAGGCCGAGCGGAAGGACGGCGACGAGGAAAATGATCAAACCGCCGGCGCGGGCCCCGGGCTTCTTCCTCTCGACTGGTGGCAGATCCAGGCTCATTTCACCAGGCGCCTGCAACAGCGGAAGCCGATCTCGGGGAACCTGCCGTCGCGCTTCAGGCGGCGGAAGCTCTCGCACCGCGAATCGTCCGCCCCGGATGAGTAGTGGCCTCCGGCCGCCTCGGCCTCTCCCTCGAAAACCTCATCAACCCACTCGGCGACGTTGCCGCTCATATCGTACAGGCCGAACGAGTTGACGCACCTTTTGCGGCTGCCGCTCTCCTCGACCTTCCCGCCGCTTGCGTTGCAGGCCTCGGGGTCGAAGGTCAGCCCGTAGGGGTACGGCATGTTGAATCCTTCGCCCTTGCATGCATCGGCCCAGTCCCGCTTCGCGCAAAGGACCTTGTCCTGGATAGCGCACAGGTTCTTGGCCTCCAGCCAGCTTATGTTCGTCATGGGCACCTCGCCGGCTCTGTTGGGATACTCATATCTGTCCACGCAGAAGGCGCGCTTGCGCTGCTCCGCCCCCCACAACTTCGACTTCAGGGGGTTCGTTTCGGCCACCAGCGCCATGCCGGAGTCGAGGCATGTCTTGAGATCGAGGGCATATTGTTTCATGAGCGCCGCCGAAACATCGTCGGGGTTGCGCTGGAGGGCGTCGTCGAGCCTGGCGATGGCCGCGTTCACCGCGGCGGAATCGCCGCGCGAAGCGAGGAGTCCTCCGGCCTCAGCCAGCGCCTTCCTGAAGGCCTCCGCCTCTGCCTCCAGTGCCCTCATGCGCTCGACCGCCAGAGGATGCCCCTGCCTTATGGTCGCGGCCTCCGCGAAGCGCTCGGCCGCCCGGACCTTGTTCCCCTGTCTGAGCGACTCCTCGCCCTGTTCCACGAGGGAAACGAACCTGATGGCCGTCCGGATTTCCTCCTGAAGGTTCCTTAACTCCTCGCGCGCATCTGGAGATGCCAGGAGTTCCTGGGCCGCCGCGTATTCCTCGCGCGCCTTCCGCCACTCCCCTTTCCCCTCGAGTTCAGCCGCGGCTTTCTTCCTTGCCAGGACCCTGGCGTTTATCGCGCCCACCGCGAACCTGCGTCTCTGCTCGCGATCCTCAGCCATCCTCTCGCCCTTCTCGAACGCCGCCGCCGCCTCGACAAGGTGATCTTCCTTCAGAAGCTTTTCCCCCGTATCCCACATATCCATCAGCGAGGCGGCCAGCAGCAGCTTCGCGGCCTTCTCCCTGAACAGGAATACCGGGCGGCGGCCGAGTATCCCGATGGCCGTCTCCGGCGATCCGCCTTCCAGGGCCGCGCTGGCCCGTCCCAGCCGGTCCTTCTCGTCGAAAAACAGGTAGGCGAGGCCGCCGCAGACGCCGATCAGCGCGAGCGAGCTCAGTGCCTTGACCCAGTACAGGAAGCGCGCGCGGTTGAGCGCGGCAAGGTTAGCGGCCGCCTTCTTGTTGGACGGATTTATGGCGAGCACGCGCTTCCAGAAGCCGGCGGCCCTGCCCAGACGCCTCTTGCGCGCCGCCTCGCCGGCCTTCTCCACCAGCGCCGCTTCCGTGTCGGCCAGATTGCGCGCCTCCTCAAGCATCCCCGCGAGGGACCTGTTGCTCGGCTCCAGCGCCGCGGCGGCCTGGAGCTGGGCGACGGCTCCCGGCAGATCTCCCTGTTCCTTCAGGTTTCTGGAATAGGCGATGCGCGCGTCAACGATCTGCTTGACGGTCTGCGTGTGCCCGGGGCGTATTTCGAGGATGGGCGACCACACTTCGATCGCCCGCGCATAATCGTGGCGCTGGGCGAGATCGTAGCCCTCCCGCAGCAGCCGTTCGATCGTCGCGAATTTGCGCTCTACATCCTTGACGCCCTGCCGCGCCCGCTCGCAATTCTCGTCCAGCTTCAGCGCCCGCTCGAACAGCTCCCTCGCCTCCTCGAGCGCCCCGGCATCGCTGAGCTTCTCCGCGTCCGAGCAGAGCTTATCCACCGGAATCCTGACGCGGCGCAGATGCTCTATCTGAGTGGCCACGGCCTCGTCGCGGACATCAGGGCTGGCCTTGTCGTACAGGTCCACCGCCTCCTGGAACCGGCCTCCGGATATCAGGGTACGGATATCGTTCGCCAGCGCGCGCCTGGCCTGAAGCTTCCTGTCTATATCCCTCAACCGCGCCCTGACTTCCTCATCCGCCGGATCGAGGTCCACGACGATACGCAGCTCTTTGGCAGCCTCGACCAGCATGCCCCTCTGCGCGAGCCCCTCGGCCGCGCGACGCCTCACGCCCACCTCCTCAGATATCAACGTCTCCAGCTTCTCCCTGGTGGCCTGGTCCAGACCTGGGGATGCGAGGACCGCGCGGAAACACTTGAGGCCCCCGACCTTGTCGCCGCGCGCCAGCATCTCCTCCCCCCTGATTATCTGCGCATGCGCCTCATCCGGCGGCCGCGGAGGTTCTTCGCCGCGCGCGACGGCACCCGGACGGGGCGGCATAAGGACCTCGGTGTCTGGAGCGCCGGGCGGCGGACCGAAGCGCCCGGTGGCCATCGCCGCGTCAAAGCGTACTCCGTCGGCCGGGAAACGTCCGCCCTCAGTCGCCGGGGCGGCCTCGAACCTCCGGGACGAAGGCGCCTGTCGCGGTGGCTGAACCACCTCCGTGCCCGGATATCGGGGGGACGCAGCCTGCTCTCCGCCGGCCGGTGGCGGACGGTGGACGAACCGGGCGGTGCCGGCCCGGATCTCCGGCCGGGGCACGGCCGGACGCGCTTTGTCGGAAGGCGCAATCTCCTCCTCCGGCAACCTCAGCATCTTCAGACACGCCTCCAGCGCCTGCGCCACCTCCTCCATCGTCTGCGGCCTGTGCTCGCGCTTCTTGGCCATCATCCGGACTATCAGATCGCTGATCGCCTGCGGAACGGAAGGGACGACCTCTATGGGAGGAACCAGCGGCTCGTGCTTGTGCCGGTACATCATGGACATCGCCGTCTCGGCCTCGAACGGAAGCCTCCCCGTAATGAGCTTGTAGAAGGTCCCGCCCAGCGAATAGATGTCGCTCCGCCCGTCCACGCGCTTCCCGTCGCACTGCTCGGGACTCATGAACGCCGGCGTCCCCATGACGGCCTCAGTGGACGTCTGGCTCCCGTCGGCTTCCTTGGCCAGCCCGAAGTCCGAAACCTTGACGATCTTGTTGCGGGTTATCAGCAGGTTCTCCGGTTTGATGTCGCGGTGTATTATGCCGGCCTCTTGGGCGGCCGCCAGGCCGAGGGCCGCCTGCCTTATGTACTCGGCGGCTTCCGGAGCCGGGAGTATCTTGCGCTGCGCCTGGAGCTCCGCGAGCGAACAGCCGTCTATGAGCTCCATCACGATGAAGTGAATGCCGTCCTGTTCGCCGACGTCGTACACCGCCAGTATGTTCGGATGGCTTATCCTGGCTATGGCGCGGGCCTCGCGCTGAAAGCGGGCCACGAACGCCTCGTCGCTGGCCAGGCGCGGCGAGAGAACTTTCATGGCGACGATCCGGTCGAGGGACTTCTGCCTGGCGCGATAGATGACGCCCATGCCGCCCTGACCGATGACGCTCAGAATCTCGCAGCCGCCCAGCGTTTTTCCGATCAGCGGATCAGCCATTCACCGAAACCCCGCCGGCCGGGACCCGCTTCAGC
>JAOACM010000229.1 GCA_026417845.1 Planctomycetota bacterium
ATGAAGGCCGGCGGGCTTGGGGTGATCGAGTTCATGCTGCGAAGCGGGCGGTTGACCTGGAAGGCCGAGGGATGTTCCGCTACACCCCCCGACGCCTTCGAAATCCCGGACGTCAGGAGCGAAGCTCCGAAAAACATAGACGAAGTCTTCCTGCGGGCGCTGCGGGAGTGCAACCCATCGCTCGTTGCAGGGACATCCTATGCCGAAGCCGTAAAAACGCTGGCGATAACCGTGGCGGCGAATATATCAGCCGCCGAAGGGCGCCCGGTCAGGCCGGAATGGATATAAAAGAGCCTGTCCGAACCCTCGGGCGAAGAGCTTACGATCCAAGGCTGGCTGCCTTTTCGCAGGGAGGTTTCTGGATGAGATCCAAGACCGGCGGACGCCGCATCGGGTTCATGGGCGCAGGCGCCGGGCCGCAAGGGAGGACACCCCAACTCTGCGTGGCGCCCTTTCGGCGGGGGAGGGGAGATAACCGCCCGGCATGTTTTGGGCGAGAAAATCGGAAACAGTCCGGCGTCCGGGACGTCTAATTGTACAAGAGGAGTACGTGAGCACCGCCTGCCCGGGTGCATGGCCGTAAATGCGTGGATTTTTCGGGTCAGGAGGCGAGGGGTCCGGCGAGAGTGTCGGGCTTGCAAGGAAGAGCCGGCCGTGCTGTCGGAGGGGGGCGGGGCGGATGTTTTCAGGGATCGCTTGTGGTATATTGCGGAAGGCAAGGGCGGGCTGGCGTCCGGAACGCTGTGCCGACGGGCCGCGCCTGACGTTATGGAAGCTCTGACGGACGGGAGAGGAGATACCGGCTTGAATAGCGTTTTGCGCATCTTCGCAGCTGCCATTTTGACGGCAATCGCTGCCGCCGTCGCGTCGGCCGGCGAGGTCAGGATCAGGGTTGCAGGCCAGACGGTCTCCGGCGAGGTTGTATCGGTCACCGATAAGGCCGTGACGATGAAGGTCGGCGGGAGGGAGCAAGTCCTCAACACGGCGCTGCTCGATGCGAAATCGCTCTACCTGTGCAAAAAGGCGGTGGCCGCCGCGGAGGATGCCGGCGCCGCCTTCGAGCTGGGAAAGTTCTGCCATTCAAAGGGTCTGAAGGAAGAAGCCGAGTTCGAATTCTCCAGAGCCAGGCGGCTGGATCCGGCCGGGTACACGGCGAAAGTGGATGCGTTCCTGACGGGCGCGGATTCCTCGACCGCCCCGCGCGATAACCCGCGCGGTCCGGCGACCGGGCCGGATGGCCGGAAGACCGAGCCCCATGCGGATGGTACGAAAGAAGCGCGCCCCGCAACCGCCACGCAGGTTCTGGCGCCAACGGATAAACAGCCTGCCAGCCTGCCGGACCGGCCGGATCCCGCCGCCGGATGCTCGAAGTGCGGAAGCAGTGGATTCGTCCGCTGCCCGGAATGCCGCGCGTCGAAGGATTTCTGGTGCAGCGAGTGTGAAAAAGGCAAGCCCGAGTGCAAAAGGTGCAGGAACTCAGGTTGCGTCACATGCGACAGGTGCGGGGCTGCCGGGAACGCCGATGAGACGATCAGAAAATTGCTCGACATAAGACAGAAACAACTGGAGAAGATGAAGAAGCTCCAGGAGGTCTGCGGCATAAAGGACATGATAACCATCGAGACGGCTCATTATCGCGTTTATGCCGACATGGACCACAACACCGCGCACAAGGTCGTCGGCTGGAACGAACACCTCTACCAGATGCTCTCCCGCCTGCTGGATCACAAGGAAGGCGATATGCTGTGGAACGACAAGTGCGACATATACTACTTCGACACGATGCAGAAGTTCAGGGAATTCGCCGCCAAGGTTGACCGCTCCGCCGTCGGCGTTGCGTCAGGGGGGTATTTTACGCACCGCGGGCGCGACGTTCACATAGTCATACCCTTCTACGACATGATCGCGGGGGAAAGCAAAAAAGAGCGCAGGGCGCACAACACGCTCTTCCACGAGGGCACCCACGCTTTCCTTCAGCTTACAGGCGAGGCCGTCAGGATAATGCCTTGGCTGCACGAGGGCCTGGCGCAGTACATGGAGGTTTACATAGACAACTTCGTGTACTGCGGCGGAGACCCCTCGAAGAGACACCTCACCGAAGGATTCCAGAGGAATTCGGTCCTTCTCAGGGATGATATTGCAAGGAACAACATTCAGAGCTTCGAGACCATGATGAGGGCCTCTATGATATCGCCGCAGGACCCGCGATCATATGCCTACGCCTGGAGCATGGTGACCTTTCTGGTCAAGGTGCACCCGGCCAAATTCACGAAGATGGTCAAGCTGATAAAGGAAAAGATGAGCAAGATGCCGAACCCCCACTTCCCGGGCGATGACAGGGCGTACCAGGTGCACAAGGAAGCCATCGAGGAGGCCTTCGGTTACGACCTGAAGAAGATCGAGGAAGGATGGCTTAACTGGCTGAAGGCCTCGGCAAGGAACGGGTTCAAGGACTGACGATGACCCCGCCGGGGAAGACAGCCCCTGCTGCGACCGGCCGGAGGAAAGCGGATGCGGTCGGGCGCTGTTATCTCAGATTCCCACGTCCCTCCAGTTCCTTCGCGACCTCCGGGAAACGGTCTTCCACGGTTGCGAAGTTGAGCAGGTTGAACGCGGCGGGCCACCATACCGGCTGATGCCACGAGTAGCCGGTCATCCCCTTTTTCCACACGAAGGGACCCTTTACCGTATCCAGTACCGGTATAACCTCCGCGCGGCAGCCTATCATGTGTCCGGCCAGACCGAAGGTGTCGCCGGGTTCGGTCAGCATCTGGAGCGTTCCGCGTATGACGGCCACGGCGTATTCGAGCCATCTCTCCTCGCCTGTCTCCCGCCACAGTTCCAGAAAAGTATTGGCCTGCGGCGCGAAAAAGAAGCTCACAAATGCCGTCTCCGGCGATATGGCGGACGATCCACGCGTTCGCATGCCGCGTCTGCCGCAGTCGGTCTCTGGCGGGAAATACACGTTATAGGCGAACATCCACGCCAGGCAGTACTCCGCCGCGCGTATAGCCCTGTCCAGGTAGCGACCGCGGCCGGTCTCCCTGTACAGGTCCAGGAGGAGATCCGGTACGCCGGCCGCATCGTTTTCGGTCGTCGAATCCAGGATATCGGTGCAGTCGCCGTAGCCGCACTCGCGGTCCACGCACGCGCGGATGTAGTACTCGGCGCCCCTGATGGCGGATTGCAGGTAGCGATCTTCGCCCGTAACGCGGAAAGCTTCCAGTACTGCCCGCGCCGAATGGACACCCATCGCGCGCTCGAACCCGGCCGGCCGCCACGCGACGCCGCAGCGTCCGCCCCCGCGCGGCTCCCATCGCGCCACGAACGCCCCGTCCGGACGCTGGGTCCGCACCGCGTGATCGCAGAAAGCCAGCGCGAAATCCTTCCAGCGGCCGACGGCCACCCGCTCAAGCAGGGCCTTGACGGCCCGCGCCGGCGCGGGCCCGGCTGCAAAACCGGCCGGATACGCCGCGCCGGATTTCCCGTTCATCAGAGCCTGCCCGGAAACCTGCGGCCGGATATGATAGAGCGCTGCGGAAGCCCCGGTCGCCGCAGAGGTTTTTCGACAGGGCACCGAGAGGTTCGCGAGGCGGCCCGCATCCCGGCAACTGTAACTGCCGCCGGCACAGCCTTTCGCCTGCTGCCGCTCCGAGCCTTCCGTCCCTGACCGGGAATCCGAAGGAGCGCCGGGCGCCAGGCCGGACAGGCTGTCCAGCAACTCCACGCATCGCAGCAGCCAGTACGCAGCCCCGCCCATCTGCACGGCGTCGAGCCCGCGGTCGGCCCACCTCATGCGTTTTACGTCGAACCGCGTCCGGAAAAGGCCGCCCGGCAGGCCGGCGTTGTCCACATAGAAATCGGCCGCTTTAACGGCTTTCTCAGCGAACCGCGGCTCGCCCAGCTTTGCGGCCTTCCTGATCGCGAGCCACGCCAGCATCATGGTCGGGCCGCACCACGCCGCCTCGAAACACGGCGTGAATCCGCTCAGCAGGTCGCCGTCGGCACCGGTCCTTACCACGAAGCCGCACGCCCCGCCCCTCTCAAACCAGAAATGGCCGAGCGATTTCCAGAGGATATTTTCGACCCTGTGCAACCTGACAGGTGGCGCGATGGGATCGTCCAGGTTTTTCCACGCCGATTCCCATGCGCGGAAGTAGCCGTGGCGGCGCTGCCCGGCGGCGTCCAGCACCAGAAAGAAACGCCTCCGGATCGCGGCGCGCCCTTCGATCGTCAGCCCGTTGTTCCAGCCGCTCCCGCACGTGTAAAGCCCCTGTTCCGGGATGCTCGAGTTCCCCGGATAGGCCGCACCGAGGAACGTAACCGGCTTTTCCGCGCAGGGGAAAAATATCCCGAGCGCGCAACCGTCCTTTGTGCGGACCATGCACGAAGCCGATATCTCGCGATCGGACCTCCCCGGCTCAGTGTAGATTCCCGCGATTTCCCCGTCGGACTCGACGGTCATCAGCCCCGGCGCGGTCGTTCGCTCCTCGCGGAAGACCCACGGCCGGCCGTCCCTTCCCGTACCGGAGGGGACAGTCCGCGATCCCCGGTTGCCGTTAATCGAAATGTAGGGTCTGGCCCAGAAATCCAGGCGGCGGAATGGAGCGAAGGCCTCGAAGCCGAACCGGACGTTCACAAGGCGGGAGCCACACCACGTCCACCTTCGCTCCACCGCGAGGGTGTTCCCGCGCGGCGTCAGGATATCGCGAACCTCCCAGACGCCGGAAGGCGCTTCCAGCCTGCCTCCCGCCACCCACCCGCTTCCGGATCGCCTGAGGGCCGAGAACGGGATGCCCATCCGGACTCCGTCGTCCCATACGGGACACGGCTCGAGAAAGACCGGCATGGCAAGGCCGGAACGGCGCACCTCTATACTGCCGGGCCGCGCCCTGGAAAGGCACAAGCCGAATTCTCCAGCGGCTTCCCCGTTGCCTCCGTTCAAAGCTGCTGCCTCCTCTCAGCCCGTTACGGTTACGGCGGCCAACCGCGGGGCGTTCGCCAGCCGCCGGATATGTCGCGATGGCGATGGTACGCTGCGGTGCCACAGAGGGGGAACTATCTCCCGGCCGGATTTTTCGCGCCGCACCTCTCCGGATGGCTTTCGCATGCGGTCATTTGCCGTCAAGGGCTCTGGCGACCTCGCCGGCGCAGGCGAACAGACTCAGCGTCCGGTCCTCCCATCCGGAGGCCGAAAACCATTGCCAGCCCTCGCCCTCCAGCCCCCATTCTCCCCTCGACGCGAAATCCACGGCGACGGCGCGTTCCTTCAGCATCTCCTCGCACTTCTTCGTCAGGGCCTCGCCGAGTTTTGCCTTGAGCGCAGGGTCGGCCATCGCCTTCTCTATGACCTGCCGGGCCTCGCATTCCTGCAACCCCTCACGAAGCTGCTCGAAACGCACAGTGCTCAGCGGCCCCTCCGGACCCGGCGCGAGCAGGGCGCCGGTCGTCTGGTTGCACATGCTCAGGTTCCACGCGCCGGCGCCCTCGATAGCGCCCCTGCCCGGGAGGTTCCAGAAATCCAACCCTACGGGCCCGAGGCCGATCGTTCCCTGACACGAGCGCTCCATGATCGTCCGGAAAGCGCCGCGAGGGCCGAAGAAACGGATGTCCCATATCGCGTCGGCCCGCGGATGCCAGGCGACTTTCAGGGGCACATCGCGCGCCCCGAATACCTTGCTCGGCTGCGGACTCTTATTCCCCCATACGGACATGGTGTAGCCATAGGGCATCCCGTGGTTGGCGCCTCCGGCCCCGCCGTAGTGGGCTATCTGCGCCAGCTTCATGCCGGACGCGGCCTGCCTGAACAACTCCACCGCGGCCTTCCCCTTCTCGCCGGCGTTCTGTTCCCATAGCAGCCCCAGCACGGCCGCTCCGCCAAGTCCCCGCGCGGCCAGACGCTCCCGGACGGCGGCCAGCGCCGGCTTCCAGAAGGCTACGGACTCCGGCTTTGGCTCGTAAGGCGGCAGGGGAATGACGCTCCCGTCCGGCGCGCTCACCCCCCTGATAAAGCACCTGCCGTCCCCGTCCGTGACGTAGAGCAACACTGTCTCTGGTCTGAGGTGTTTCTGGATCAGGTCCATGTAGCGGTCGAAAAGACCGAAATCGTACTTGAAGCTTCCGTCTTCCTGCCTGATCCAGGCTACCATTGACCGGTCGCTCTGTATCCAGGTGGCTCCGGCAACGAGCGGCACGCAGGCCAGCTTGCCGCCGATCTCCGCGGCGTACCGGAGCGTCCTGTCCATGAGCCTGAAATGTTCGTCCGACCAGGGCTGAACCTTGTACCACAGGGCTACGGTCTGTGGGGAATGCATGGCCCCGACGTGAGTGACGAAATCCTTCGGATCGGGCAGTGTCCAGTCAGCCACTTGAAGTCTGACGGGGACGTTCTTCGTTCCGAGGCCTTCGGCGCGGATCGTCAGCGCGCCGGAGTACTCACCGGCGGGGACCTCGCGGGGCACGCGGACCTTCAGCCATACCGGGACGACGGCGCCGGGATCCGTCCATGTGCCGCGGATGGAAAATTCCTGCTTCGGCGCCTCCTCCCTGCCGCCTCCGCCAGGCCGCGCCGGAACTTCCGGGGGCGGCTTTTCGCACAGGATGTCCATCAGCGAGGCGTTGACGTCCCGGTCCATGCTGGTCGGAAAGGCGTCCGGGTATCCCTGGTAGAGGATTTCGACTGACGGAGACGGTATCTTCGCGGTCCCGCCGGCGTAAGCCAGGTCCCCGCACGAAACGGTCAGCCCCTTTACCGGCGAGTCGCTGGAGACGACTATCTGCCCGCAGAACGCCCCGTTTTTCGCGCCAACCACCCTGATCGGCAGCAGCGGCGCATACTGATCCCCCCAGCTCAGCGGGAACCTCTGCGCCAGCGCCCCACCACCGGCCCACGTCCGCACTGCGGCCTGTCCGCCGAACGGCGTGACCGCCGTCAGAATGTTGGCGTTCCACACCTGGATTCCCCTCGGCCGACCCGTCGCAGGCGCGACGGCTCCTTCTGCGCCCGATGCCCTCAGTTCGACCGAGACCAGCCCGCAGGCGTTCCACGTTTCCTTCTTCATTGGCGCCCGGCGGATTTCCAGCGCCAGGACGTTCACGCCCTTCCGCAGCGCCGAGACCGGTATACGCACCCGCATCGTCCGGATG
>JAOACM010000230.1:0-5985 GCA_026417845.1 Planctomycetota bacterium
CCCATCGGGTGCATGGCCGCAGATACTGAGACCCCATCCAGAAACCTCGAGCACGGGACCCGGGCCTTCAAGGCTGCATCCCTTCCCGCCCGGAGGTTTCCGGACAGGCTCTTAACCTCATTTCCACGCGCCCGAACCTGTCACCCAGTGGGGGTGACGGGCGCAGCCGTTAAGCCACGTAACCCTAACGTTCACGCCGTCCGGGGGGAACCGCGTGACATATATCTCGCTCGGCACGCTGTCGTAGGATCTCTTTCCGGGTACGCACTCGCCGTGCATGTATGCCATGTACTTCCCGTCCGGGGAAAAGCACGGATCGTAGTTGACCGATTTGTCCTGCCAGCCGAGCCTGGCTTTTATTGAGTTGCCAGCTCTCGGAAGCGCAAGCTCGCCGTAATAAATCCACGCCCCGGCCTCGCCGTAGGTATCTATGACCCACACGAGCCAGTTGCCGTCGGGGGAAACCTCCTGGTTGCAGCCCTCCGCGCCCGATCCGCTCACGGCCAGGACGGGCTTGCCGTCCGAAGGCATGGCCAGGCCCGATCCGTCCAGCGGTATCGCCACGAATCGCTGATTGCCGCTGATTATCCATCTGCCGTCGGGGGTATATGTCGCGAAGCCGCGGCTGTTGAAATTCGGCCAGTTCGGCGGGCTGACCACGCGCTCCTCCATCTTTTCCAGATCGAAGACGGCGATCGGGCGGCCGCCGCGCCCTTTCATATTCAGGTTGCCCGCGACGCGTTTGCCGTCGGGCGACCAGTGGGGGTCCCACATGTAGCCCAGCGGCTTCGGGTCGGAGCCGTCAATGTTCATGATCCACGCCACGCGGTCTTCCATGTTGCGCTGATCGAGGGGCACGGCCTTCTCGTCGAGTTTCTTTATCAGAAACTCCTCCGGTCTGGCCTTGCTGTGCCACTGGTGGGTTACCAGTTTCTTCCCGTCAGGCGATACGTGCGGATATCCTCCAATCTTCGTTACTTTCTTCGCGTCGCCTCCGTCGAGCGACACGACAAAAACGCCGCCGCCCGCCGAACTTCCCCATGCATCGAAGTATATCTTCCCCCCTATGGCCTTCAGTTCCTCGCGAAGCTTTTTCTGCTCGGGCGTTTCGGCATCGATCAGCTTTTTCCTTTCGTCCTCCGTCACGGGATCCGGCAATTTCTTCGCCTCCCCGGGATGGACCCGTATGGCCGCTACGACCAGAACGAGAAACGCCGCCGACACCATTTTCGAGTTCGCCATCTTAAACGCTCCTTTCCGGATGCGGCGCGCCGAGTCGCCGGTCCCGGGCAATACCATCGCACCTCCCGGAAGAGCGAAACTTTGCTGGCCGTCGCACGCCCTTGCGAATCGCGCCATTCGCCCTTCCCGTGTCCGCATCATTACGGCCCCGAAAACGCTGGATCGCCGTTTCGTCCGGCGGCAATCTCCCGGGAACCGCCCGGAGCCGGTCATTTCTTCTCTCCCAGCGCCCTCGAAACCGCCGCTGCCAGGGAGTAAAGCGCCATCGAGCGGTCCTGCCAGCCGCTTCCGGCGTAGTCTGGTGCATCCGCGTAGTTGTCGTTAAATGACGCCAGCACCTTTATGCGTTCGTCCACAAGCACCTGGCATTTCTCCGCCAGATCCTCGCCCAGCCTGTCCTTCTGTTCCTTGAGCGTTACAGCGCGGTCCAACAGTATCACCGCTTCGGATTCGTACATGCCTTCCTTGAGCATTTCGAAGCGGACGGTGGTCTGCGGACCTTCATCGGCCGGATAAATATATGGAGTCATCGAAAGATTCAGCTGGTTCCAGTTGGTTTCGGGGAATCGGGCGGATATGCTCCGCAGGCGCCCCTTGTCGTCCTTGACGCATGGCCAGAAATCGGCGCTCATCCTGCCGAAGCCGCGCTGGGCGCCAAGTATGTTCATCTCGCCCAGAAGCCGCCCGTGGGCCAGCTGGGTCGAATACGACACGCAGTGGATGTCGCGCGCGAAATAGCATATGTTTCCAACGCCCTGGATGTTGCGGTTCATCCAGCCGTGCGTCCGCATCGCGGGGTTCTTTGCCACCCTTTCCAGGTAGACCTTGCATGGGAAGCCAGCCTTCCAGACCGTCGTCGAATGGCCGACGGGAACGCCATGGAGCGCAGCCTCCAGTCCGTGGCTCTGGATGACCCACTGCGCCTCCGGCAGCAGCTTTTTCCAGAGGTCCACGATCTCTTTCGCCGGGCGGACATCCGAAGGGAGGCCCAGCATGACGGCCTTTCCCAATCCGCGCATCTTCATCCGTTCGCGGATCCCCTCCGCCACCGGCTTCCAGAACTTTTCCGCCTCTTCCGGCTCGCAGTATCGCGGGCTTTCGAACGTGCCCGTCGTTTTGCCGGAGGCCGGATCGTACATGCTTACCGGATTCTTTATCCACTTTGACCTGTCCGTTCCCGAGCTGAAATACTGCCCGCCCGAAGGGATGTCCCATACGTAGAAGCAGACGACCTTCGGCGCGCCCATGTTTTGCAGCGCGACGTCCAGATACTTCTCCATTATGGAGAAATCGTACTCCAGAACGTCTTCCCCGCGCCGCGCTACGCGCACCATGCTATGGGCGTTGCCCAGATTGGTCCTGCATATCAGCGGTATGTACAAAGTTTTGTTCCCGACCCTGGCAAGATGTGCGAAGACCTTGCCGAGCAGCTCCCAATGCCTGCTCGACCAGAATTCGACATTGTACCGCATAGCGGCCGATTCCGGCGATTCGATGAAATCCGCCCAGGTTTCGAAATCGGCCGGATCCGGGATTCTCCAATCGGCCACGCTGAGCCTTACTGGAACCTCGCGGCCAGCGACCGAGAGAGTTCCCGAATAATCGCCAGGCACCGTCTCCTTCGGAACGTTGACCGTTATCCATACGGGGTGCGTCGTGCCCGATGTTCTCGGTTTGGCGGTCAAACCGTCGAAGGCCAGCTGGTTCCCGGCAGGCCTGCGCCCCCGGCTGCCGTTCCAGGCGGACGGCACCGCATACCTTACCTCAATGGCGGAAGCGGGTATCACGCCGCTTCCGGAGGCATGCTTGAGGTCTCCAACCCGGACCCGCGGCCCCTCCGCGGGCGAGGCGGAATACACGACGACCTGCGCCGAAAACGCGCCGTTGCGGGCGCCGACCAGCCGTATCTCCCCTTTTAGATCGTTCCTTCCCTCGTATTTCATGCCGTCGTATATCGCCTCCAGCGGGTTCGGCACGAATATCTCCGCCCCATGGACCGTACCGGAGGCCGCCGCGACCAGAACGGCGCAAGCCGCCGGTATATTCCTCATCAATCCGCGCCGCGGCTCGAAACCGATCCCGGTCGTCGGAACGCTCATCGCAAACCTTTCTCCGAACGCGGTACTTGAGCTTTATCTTCAAGATCCGCCGATGGAATCCGCCCAGCGGTTGCATCAACCGTCCTGAACTTTACTTCACCTTTACCAGCCTCGCCGTCACCTTCGTGTCGGCAAGAGCCTTGAGACGGACGTAAACGACCAGGAACGTCCCCTGCGGGCCGGCCGCGCAAATGCCCTGCATATCGGTAATGTTCGGATCCGCCGATATCGGGAAACCGTTCTTGATATCGCTCAGCACCTTCCCGTCGGCCGATATCAGCCAGCCGCGGATGTCCACGTCCGTCCTGAATCGCGGATCGCGCCACGGGTTGGTGCCGTCAGGGCAGAGGTTCCAGTCCATGACAAGCAGGACGTTGCACCCATCCCAGGCAAAGCTCGGGATGATGTTAAGTCCCCCCACGGAGGGGGTTCCCAGGACCACGCTGTCGCGGCCGAACTTCCCGCACCTGCGCAGCGACATCAGGTTGCCTGACACGCGCCCCTGCGGTTTGTGCGCCAGCAGGCCGCTCTCTTCGTCCACCATCAGCAACCCCGGCATCCGGCCGCCCGTACAGAACGGGTGGTCGGAGACCTTCGGCGGACTGCTGAAATTCATATTGCCGGCAACCTTGAGTGTCGCCGGATCAACCCGCGCGGTCCCGACATGCTTCCCGTTGTAGGCATGCTCCTCCGATCCTCCCTTGTAAGCCACCGCCACGGTCTTCCCGGCAACGGCCGCCGCCGGTTCGATCATCGGACAAGTCTTGTTGCGGATGATCGGATCGGAACTGACCGCCAGCACCTTCCCCTCAGGCGAAACCCGGCCGCAGAACAGGTTGTAGGTACCCTCTATCGTAACCTGGGCATCCCGGACATAGAATGGATCCCTTACAAACGCCTGCCAGACCAGGAAGTAGCTCCCATCCACGAAGACGGCGCACGGGCGGGCCTGGTTGGTTCCATCCTCCCCGGCCACCAGAAACCCGTCCGGGTCGAGAACCTTCCCATCCCCCGAGACGCGCGCCGCGTAGATGTCGTAGTCCTTTCCGTTTCGCAGGTCCTCCCAGGCCACCAGGAAGTCCTTCCCATCGGACGCCACCGTCGGCCATTCCTGATTACCCCTGGCCTTGCAGACCCTGATGCCGGCCGGATCCATTGTCTGGCCATCGGCTGAGACCCTGGCGCACACTATGTCCGCCTCATCCTGGTTAGGGAACCCCTCCCGCCAGGCGATGAGCCAGCACTTCGCGCCTTCGCTCCATGCGACGCGCGGCCACATCTGGCACTTGGTATCCTCTACCTTGGGCGCTACCTCGGTCGCCGCCCCTACTTCGACCTCCGCGGCGGCGCATGCGGAAGCCACGGACACCCATATCGCGCCCAGAACCCCGGACAGGATCATTGCGATTCTCATCGCCTGCCTCCTTACTTTCTCTCGACCAGCGGCCCCACGGTCGGCTTGCCCCAGTCGATCCCGGAAAAGCGGTACGTGCGTATATCGCTGCAACCCCCGTAGGTAGTGAACGCCGTGCCGTCAGGCCCGATGGAGAAGTCGCGGAAGACTTGCCAGCCGTTACCCTTCCCCGGGTTCTCGCGCCACTCCCCGTCAGGGTAGAGAGTGGAGACCCGGCCATCCTTGACCCGTCTGGCCAAGGACTCGTCCGCTGTGTGGACCAGCAGGACGCCGAGGGGCAGGTAGCGCATATCGTTCTTCCTGAGGTTGAGCATCGGGCCGCAGAACCAGCCGGTCTTGGTTCCGGGCCCATCCCAGTACGAGCCGTGGGCCACGTTGACCACGTACTCCTCCACCCGCTGCTTGTCCGGCCAGATCCTGACGACCGGCTTTTCCAGCCCCTTGCTGATGTAGAAACTGCCGTCGTTCCCCACCAGGATCGGACTCTCTCCGCCCCTCAGCCCCGCCTTGCCCGCGTAATCCCCCCTGGCCAGCACTTTGACGACATTCTTTTCGTCCTCGTCGCAGCAGAATATCTCGCCGTCCTTATAGAAATAGAGCTTGCCGTCCTTTCCGATCTGCGGCACGCCTCTTATCACAGTAAGGGTTTTGAACCACCATTGACCGTT
The DNA here is from genome assembly GCA_026417845.1 of Planctomycetota bacterium. Lineage (GTDB taxonomy): Bacteria > Planctomycetota > SZUA-567 > H5-PLA8 > CALKMO01 > CALKMO01. Next base: position 5,424 of record JAOACM010000230.1, read on the forward strand.
CTTGTCCTTGTATATCTTCTTGCCCCCGCTGGTGTAGATCGCCCCCTTGTCCCCGCCCTCCAGCGGTCTGCCTTTGGCTGCGATCTCCCCTCCGCAGTAGCCACCGAAGCCTCCGGTCGGCCCGAAGCACAACATGTAAGCCGGGCCTTCATTCTCGGGCGTCGGCGAGTTCCAATGATCGTTACCGGCGATGGGGATTACCTGGCCTTCGGTCGTAACGCACCGGATGCTGCCCAGAGAGATGTAATCGAGGATAAAGAGGTTGCCAGCCTCATCCGGCGCCGCGGAGCATTCCATGGTGAGGGCTTGGAGGCGGGGCCCGTTGAGATACGAGCGCACCTGCCCGAAGGCGTAGTGCTCGCGCTTCGGCGGACCCTTGGCTGGTTCCGATGGCGCGGAGGCTTCCCCGGCGGGCGCCTTTTCATCCTCCCGCCCTGGCGCCGCCGGGGCCTTCGACCCGACAGGCCCGCCCCCGGACGGCACCAGCATCGCCTGATTGGCGAACGTCGCCTGCGTGATGTGCACCGCGTTCGGCGACTGGTCGTAGAGCTGTCTCTTATAC
>JAOACM010000230.1:5995-7141 GCA_026417845.1 Planctomycetota bacterium
CCGCCGCAACCTTCATCATGACTCCCCCTTTCGCGGCTCCGGTTGCCGGTACGCCTGCCGCACCCCCGACCGTCGCCTCGCGCGCCGCGTGCGCCTCGATCATTCCCTTGATCCGCGCCCCAAACTCCGCCGGACATCCCGCCTGCTTCCCAACCTCGGCCAATGCTCCTCCTATGACCGCCGGAGCCGCCGTTATCCCTCGCGCCGCGAGCATCCCGCGCAGCTTTTCCAACCCCCGGCTTATATTGCTCGCCACCGTCCCTACAGGATCCCCAAGCACCGTCGCCACCTCAGCCTGGCTCAACCCATGCTCGTACCTGAGCACTATCGGTATCCGGAACTTCTCCTCCAGCTCCTGGACGGCCTCGGACACTACCGCGGTTATTTCCTTCCGCTCAGCCACATCGCTCGCATTCTCATCTCTGCCGCTCCTGCGCTCGACCATAACGGACTCCTCCCTGCGTCGCCGTGCCTCATCGGACTTCAGGCGGCTCATGGCCGCATTCAGAACCACGCGCAGAAACCATGGCTTCAGTTGTTCGGGCGGCGGCACGGCATCCGGATACGTAAGCGCACGCAGGTACCCCTCGGCGCAGGCATCTTCGGCCGCAGCATCTTCCCTGAGCACCCGCCGTGCCAAAGCCACCGCCTGCCCCCGCAGCTCGTAAAGCCGCGCCCCGAGATCCTCGCGATCCACAGTCAGCCCTCCCGGAACCGTACCCTCCTGAAAATAACAACTTCGCCGGAATATACCTCGATGCAAGCTTCCTATTATAAAAATCCGCTGTATCTACTTCCGAAGGGCCAGTATTCTGCGATTGGAGGGGCTTGGCTTTGTTGCATAAAACATACCCCCCCCCAAGCAGCCCGTCAATAAAAAACTGAAGTTCCGACTGGCCAGGAGCCGAATATATCCCATGGGAAACGGCCGACATGGAGACGGGTGGTCCGCTCCCATGCGCCGTAACGTGGTGCCCGCAGGGGGGCAGAAGAGAAAAGCCTATTCGGCGAGCTGGGAGAGGTTGGTCCCATGGGAAAAGTCCGCTACAAGGTCGGGAACTGGCGGGAGTACAATCGCGCCCTCAAGAACAGGTATAACCTGAACCTCTGGATAAGCCCCGGCGTCGTTGGGGGATGGCTGGCCGC
>JAOACM010000231.1 GCA_026417845.1 Planctomycetota bacterium
AGATGTGTATAAGAGACAGCCGCACGTGCGGGCCCGCTACGGCTGCCGGTTCCGCGACCGGCCGCGCCGGCAACTTGCCCTGCCCCAAGAGCCCATCCAAGAACCTTCCGCCGGAAGGGCATTCAGCCTCAGGCAATAAGCTCTGAGCCGGGATTTTCGGACAGGCCCTCAGATCCCGCCAAAAAACCTCGAGCTCGTGATTCAAGTCCTCGAGGCAGCCCCCCCGGAGGTCCTGTACAGGCTCTTACGCTTTCTTCTTTTCCCCCTCCGGCTCTCCGGACTTCCTGCCCGTCGTCCCGGTCGCCGCGCCGGCCGTCACGGGCGGCGCCTTTCCGCGCGCCGCTTCGGATGCGGCGACCATGTCCTCGGCCGCGGTGCGTCTCTTCTCGGCCGCCACGACCTCGACCTCAACGTACCTGATCGCCCCTGTCGGACAGGCCGAGACGCACGCCGGCTCCAGTCCTTCCGCCGTCCGGTTCGCGCACAGGTCGCATTTGAGCACGGCGCGTCCATCCTCATCCGCGGAGATCGCGCCGAACGGGCAGACCATGGCGCACGCCCTGCATCCTATGCACAATTCCACCGCAAGCAGCACCGGATCGGAAGTGTCCTTCCGGGAAAGCGCCTTCGTCGGACATACGACGACGCACGGCGCCTCGGCGCAATGCCGGCAGGCCATCGGCACGCAGAAGCCCGCTGCCGGTACGACCTTGACCCTCGCACGCGGCCTCGGTCTTTCCGCCGCGGCGCCGGCGACCGTCTTCGACTTCGAATGCGCGACCGCGCACGCCAGCTCGCAGCTCAGACATCCCGCGCACCGTTCCGGCCGCACCTCGATCCTCTTCGGTGTTCTCTGCTTCATAAGTCATCTCTCCGGTCGCGCCGTGCGGCCCGACCTCCCGGTCGAACCGGGCCGGGTCCCTCCGCGAGAGTTTCCGCGGCGCAACCCTCCAACGACCCCACCCGACATGGCCGGCGCACCTCCCGCCACCTCCCGGTCGCTTCCCGCGATACGCATTGTACCCGCCACGCCACAGGCTTATGCGAAGCGACTCAGTCAATCAGTCAGCAGCTGCTGCTTTGTAAGGCTGCGGGTACATCATCGGCCGCAGCCCCAAGGCCTTCCTCTTTCTGTCTATGTGATCAATCATGATGTGGGCCGCCTTTATCGGATCCGACTCGAAGGCGAATTTCCCGCCGAACCGCTTCTCCATGTCCTCCGTCAGCCACTTCATGACCCGCGGAGCTCCCTCCACCGGGAACGGCAGCCCGAGCACGGTCAGGACGCCAGATGCGGCCACGTAGAATCCTATCGCCACCGCCTTCTCGCTCATCCATTCCGGCGCCGCGCCGGCCACCGGCAGGTCCGCCAGGGAATCGCCCAGCCCGCCTTCGGCCACGATATTCGTCAGGACCGTAAGTATGCGGGAGTTGTCCACACAGCTGCCCAGGTGCAGCACCGGCGGGATTCCGACGGCCTCGCATATCTCCTGCAATCCGGCGCCGCAGTATTTCTTGGCCTCGGGCTGCAGCAGCCCGGCCTTGGCGCAGGCTATGGCCGAGCAACCAGTCTCGACCACCAGCACGTCGTTCTTTATCAGCTCCCGGCACATCTCCAGGTGCGCCCAGTCCTGCGTAACCCGCGGGTTGTTGCAGCCTACGATCCCTACGGCGCCGCGCAGCCGCCCGGCTATTATCGCATCGTTCAGAGGGCGGTAAGTGGAGCGGTACTTGCCGCCCAGAAGGCGGAATGCGTTCTCGGTCGTGAAGCCGGCTACCATGCGTTCCCGCACGTCCGGTGCCACCATTTTTTCCGGCGAGCGGTTCAGAAAGTTCTCGACGGCGATACGGACGATCTTCTTGGCCGTTTCGTACGCTTTCTCTTCGGTAAATTCCACATGTTCAGCTCCGGGCAACTTCGCCTTGGGGGAGGTAGATATCAGCCTGGTATGGAAGCACCCCGCCACCTCCACCAGCGACGGCATGACGCACTGGACGTCAACAACCATGGCGTCCACGATCCCGGTGGCTATCGCCAGTTCCTGCTGCAGGTGGTTCCCCGCTATCGGTATGCCGTGCCTCATCAGTATCTCGTTGGCCGTACAGCATATTCCGGCCAGCGATATACCCTCCGCTCCCTTCGACCTGGCAAGCGCGACGAGCTCGGGATCGTTCGCGGCGGACACGATGATGTCCGACAGCGTCGGCTCGTGTCCATGCACTACCAGATTGACTGTCCGCGGGTTCAGCACGCCGAGGTTCACCTTCGAGCGGATCGGCTTGGGCGATCCGAACAGGACGTCAGATATCTCGGTGGCGATCATCGAGCCGCCCCAGCCGTCCGCCAGCGCGGCGCGCACTCCCTGCAGAAGTATATTCTCGGGGTCGCTGTCCACGCCCATCGTAGTCCTGTGCATGATCTCGACGATCTCGCGGTCAATGCCCCGGGGCATCACGCCGGCCTTCCGCCACGCCTCCTGGGTCTTCTTCGGCGCGCGGCGGGCGAAATTGAGCTCTCCGTGCTGCTGGCCGAATTCCGCGAAGCATCTCTCCGCCACATCCGCGGCGATCTGCTCCTTCGTCCGCCCCTCCACGGCCACGCCGAGTTCCACCGCCAGCGCGCGCAGCTTGACCTGGTCCGTTATCCTGTAGTCGCCGCCGTGTCTGGCGGTCTGGAGCAGCGTATACGCCGTATCCCGCCCGTGGTCGGAATGCGCGGCCGAGCCGGCGGCTATCATGCGGGCCAGGTTGCGGGCGGCTATTATGTCCGCGTCGGCCCCGCAAACGCCTTTCGAATTCTCCGGATCGAAAGGATTTATCCGGCACGGGCCCATCATGCAGATGCGACAGCAGACGCCCAGCGTGCCGAACCCGCATCGCGGCTCCATCTCATCGCTGCGGTCCCACACCGTGCGCAGCCCGGCCTTCCCGGCCTCGCTCATCATCCTCAGGCTCGCCGGATCCACCGATCGCTTCTCGAAATCAGCCATGACGACTCCTCCACCCCGACACCGTGGGGCCTACCGCCTCCGCCTCTCTCCTCCGCCGCCGGCCTCCGCCGCACCGGAGATCCATCGGAATATCCCGTCCAACGCCTCCCCGAAATCCCCAGTCTCTTTTACCGCCCGCCCTTCGCGCTCGCAGTCCAGCAGCGCCTCATCGTATGGCAGGAAACCCGCCAGCGGGATCCCTTCCATCTCCTTCTCGATCAGTCGCCTGTCCGCTTCGGACCGGACCTTGTTGCCGGCTGCGGCAACGTTCGCCACGCCGATCTGTCTTGCCAGCCTCGCGATGCGTTTGGCGGTCTCCAGGCTGCGGAAGCCGGGCTCCGTCACCACCAGCATCGCCTCCACGCCCCGCGCCGTGCCCCTGCCCAGGTGTTCGACTCCGGCATCCATGTCCATTACGACGGCCTCGTCCCGCCGCAGAACCAGGTGCTCCACGAGGGCCTTCAGAAACGAATTCTCCGGACAGGCGCAACCGCTCCCACCCTTCTTCAACCCTCCCATGACCATCAGGCGCACGCCATCGGAAACATCGTAGCCGAACTTATCGGGGATATCCTCCACCAACGGATTCATTTTGAAGTAAACGCCGTATGCCCCGGGTTTCGCCCCGGTCCTTTCGGCTATCAGATCCTCCATCTCGATCAGAGGCGTTACCTTCGCTGCCTTCGGGACGCCCAGCGCCATGCCGAGGTTGGCGTTAGGGTCGGCGTCAATGGCGATGACTCTGCGGCCGGATGCCGCCAGGCGGCGGGCTATAAGAGCCGCCACCGTCGTCTTGCCGACTCCGCCCTTGCCCGATATCGCCAGTTTCATGTCGGACTTCTTCGCAACGCCCGGCCTGTCCTTCGCCGCGAGGCGTCGGGAGAGAGCGAAATCCCCGGCGATTTACGACGAAGAACCTGAATCGCCGCCGCGCAAAAAGGCAACCTCGCCCCCGCTATCTCCGTTGTTTCCCGCACCCCGTCAGACATTCACTCGCCGGATGCCGCGCCGTCAGAACAGGCCGAGCACGCGACCTTCATCGTCTATGTCATACTTTGTGCCGGCAGGCTCGGACGGCAGCCCCGGCATGGTGCGTATATCGCCCAGCAACGGGTAGAGGAATCCGGCGCCCGCCGAAAGCCTGATATCCTTTATCGGCACGCGGAATCCCTTCGGTCTGCCCTTCAGGTTCGGATCGTGGCTGATAGAGAGGTGCGTCTTCGCCATGCATATCGGCAGCTTGTCGTAGCCCCACTTCGTGAACTGTTTTATCTTCTTTTCGGCTTCTGGCGCGTAGTCTACTCCGTCGGCCCCGTATATCTTCGTCGCTATGGTCTCTATCTTCTTCTTGATCGGCCAGTCGAGCTCGTACAGGAACCGGAAATTCGCCGGTTTCTCCAGTGCCTTCAGGACGGCCTTCGCCAGCGCCTCGCCGCCGGGGCCGCCTTTCGCCCAGACTTCGCTCGGCGCCGCGTCTTCCGCCCCGGCCTTCACCGCCAGGCTCCTTATCAGCTCGATCTCCCTGTCGGTATCGGTAGTGAAGCGGTTCACCGCCACGACGACCGGCAACCCGTGCAACTTGACGTTCTCGATGTGCTTGGCCAGGTTTTCGCATCCCTTTTCAAGCGAAGGAAGATGCTCGCTCGTAAGCTCCTTCGGAAGATCCTTGCCGGCTACGACCTTCCCCAAGCCACCATGCATCTTCAAGGCCCGCACGCTGGCGACGAGGACCACGCAATCCGGCTTCAGGCCGGATACGCGGCACTTTATGTTCAGGAACTTCTCGCACCCGCAGTCGGCTCCGAAGCCGCTCTCGGTCACGACGTAGTCGGCCAGCCGCAGGGCCATCCAGTCGGCGATTATCGAGTTGTTGCCGTGGGCGATGTTGGCGAACGGGCCGGCGTGGACGAAGACGGGCGTATGCTCGAGCGTCTGCATCAGCGTCGGCTTGATCGCATCCTTCATCAGGATCGTCATGGACCCGGCGCACTTCAGGTCTTCGGCGGTCACCGGCTTGCCGTCCCTGGTCATCGCCACGATGATCCGACCGAGCCGCTTCCTGAGATCCTTCAGGTCGCTGGTCAGCGCCAGTATCGCCATGACCTCGGAGGCGACCGAAATGTCAAAGCCCGTCTCCCTCGGAATGCCGTCATCCTTTCCGCCGAGACCTATCACGATCTTCCGCAGGGCCCTGTCGGAAACGTCCACCACGCGCCGCCACAGGATGGAGAATGGGTCTATATCCAGCTCGTTCCCGTGGTGCAGATGGTTATCCACGAAGGCGGCGAGCAGATTGTGGGCGAGCGATACGGCATGGACGTCGCCGGTCAGGTGGAGGTTGAAATCTTCCATCGGGACCACCTGCGCGTATCCGCCTCCGGCGGCCCCGCCCTTTATGCCGAACACGGGGCCCAGGGACGGCTGACGTATGCATGTAAACACCTTCTTGCCAAGATGCCCCAGTGCCTGCGACAGACCTATCGTGGTTACCGTCTTTCCTTCGCCCAGTGGCGTGGGGGTGATTGCCGTCACGTCTATATACTTGCCGAGCTTCCTGTCCTTGAGCCGCTCAAGGAGCGACAGGTCAACCTTCGCCTTCCACTTACCGTACGGCTCCAGCTCGTCCGGCAGTATGCCTGCCTTTTCCGCAATCTCCGTTATCGGCTTCAACTTTGCCCGCTGGGCAATTTCGATGTCCGACAGCATAGGCATCCCCTCCTCGATCCGGACCCGGGCCTTCAGCAAAATCCGCCCTCGCGCCGCGCCGCCCTCGCGGGACGGCACCGCGACGCGCCATCGTCTGAAAATCGAGACTCGTCGGTAACGCCAGGGAAGGATGTTTCGCGGAACTGGAGAATGTTCCCCACACGGCTGTCATCCCTGAAGGTTGCCCCCCTCTACCGTCAACCTTAGCCATCTTCAGTATCACCGGCGGGATTTTTTTTTTCCAAGCCATTTCGAAGATTTTTCGCGTCGGGGTGCCGGGCGGGCCGGTCGCGCCGCGATTGAGGCGGAGGGGCGGAACGGAGAGGCCGGAGGGAGGAGGATCTCCCCGGCGGTCTACGCTTGCCGCGCGGAACAGACCCGTTACACTCCGCCCCCATGGAAAAGCAGATGTCGGCGAAACCGGAGCTGCTGGTCATGGCCCTGTGCGACATGGCGCTACAGGAGGCCGGGACCGGCAAGTTTTCCCTGATAGGCACGTTCAACCGCCTGTGGGCCGGTCAGTTCCCGTGCGTCCATCCCTTTATGACCGTCTTCGCCAGCCTGACGGAAGGGCGCGGCGAACAGCCCATAGAGCTCAGGATGCTCTCCGACGGGGACATGAACGTTCTGATCCGGATAGAAGGCCGCATACGCTTCTCCGGCCCGATGGATGTGGTCGAGGTCAAGTACGATCTGCACAACGTCCGGTTTCCGCGCGAGGGGGCCTACAGCTTCGAGCTCTGGGTGGGCGGCCACATCGTCGGCAGGCGAAGGCTCGATGTGCGGCGCTTCCCGGCCAAGCCGCCGGAGGGCGTTCCCGAGGACCGTTAGAGCATGTCCGGAAACTCCCGGCCATATCCCGCGAGACGCTGCGGGAACCCTGGCGCCGGGGAAATTTCTGGATGGGATCCCAGATGCGTTCCGCGAGGCCCCTGCCGGCCTCATCGTGGCGGGAGAGTAAAAGCTCCGGAAGGCAGGCTTGCGGAGTTTGAGCCTGTCTGGAAACTTCTGCTGTGCTCAAAGGCTTTCGCGCCATTCCGCCCGGCCATTTGGATGTTCCGGACAGGCTCCCTGTTCCGGGCAGGATGTGGTAATTGTTTGCCGCTTCGTATGTGCGGGGGGCACAGGGGCGCGGGCGCTGGGCAATGGGAAGCGCTATCGCTGTTCGGCTCGGGCGCACCACTACGAGGGGCGCTCACGGTCTGAACCCGGCAAACAATTACTGGAGGAGGCTCTATGAGTACGATCCGGAACGGACATCGCCGCCAGAAGGAATCCTCCGGCGGCATCCGTTTCGACGCGGCGCGGCTGGTGCGCGCCGATCGGCGGATCCTCTGGCATCCGTTTACCCAGATGAAGGCCTACGC
>JAOACM010000232.1 GCA_026417845.1 Planctomycetota bacterium
GTGTCCGACCAGCCGGGCGTCACGCGCGCCGCAATTGTTTGCCGCCGTTCAGGTAACGGCTGCTGCCCGCGATGCTGCGCCCGGACGAGCCGGCAACGGCGCAGCCACAAATAAATGGATACGCGCCATCCGCTGTGCCCAACATATGGGACGGCAAACAATACCGCGAGCCTTGCCGGATCGAGGCGTCAGGTGCGCGCCGCGCGCCGGGGACCGGACCAGCGTCCGACCCGGCTGAAGGAGCCGCTTCGATCATCTCCGTGAGCTTAGATCCCGTCCAAAAACTTCCGCGTCACCCGGGGCTTCCGCGGCGTCCAGCTCGGTCCGTCCGGGGGGGCTGGACAGGCTCTTATGCCCCCTCGAACAGCGCCGTCCCGATCCTGACCCACGTCGCACCTTCCTCGACCGCCACCTCGAAATCTCCCGACATGCCCATCGAAAGCTCGGTCAGTCTCTCCCGGTACCACCCCTTGGCGTTGGCCTTATCCATCAGTTCCCGGAGACCGGCGAAGACGGGCCGTGTCTTTTCGGGGTCGTCCGTAAGGGGGGCCATCGTCATGAGTCCCAGAACGCGCGCCCGTTTCATCCTCGACGCCTCGACTAGAAACGGCTCCAGCTCCTCCGGTTTCATCCCTGTCTTCGCCGCCTCCCCCGACACGTTTACCTCAGCCAGGATCGGGAAACTGTCTATTCCTCTCCGCTCGAGCTCCGATTCGATCTCGGTGAGCAGACGTGCGGAGTCTACCGAATCCACCTCGTGAAAGAAATCCAGCGCCTTCCGCACCTTGTTGCGCTGGAGGTGGCCGATCATATGCCATCGGGAATCCGGAAGCGCGGCTACGATACCCTCCAGCCTGCGGATCGCCTCGATCACCCTGTTCTCGCCGAAGCGCCGCTGGCCGGCCTCGTACAGCACCTCGACCTCGCGCGGCCCTGCGCTCTTAGTCACGGCGAGCAACCTTACGGATTCCGGGGGGCGCCCGCGTCGCTCAGCCGCCCGCGCTACCCGTCCTGTGATCCGCGCCAGATTCTCCTTTATTTTCGTAGCGTTCATTGTGACGTCTCGCCTCCGCTCCGCCGGAACCCGGCAGCGGAGCATTATACAACGACCGGAGCTGATAAAAAGGGCTTGAGCCCGGGCGTTCCGGACCGGATTTTCGAGCCGGTTGCGCTGTCGATCCGCAGGGGCAGCCGTAAGAGGGGCTGCGGTGAACTGACACGGAGGGTGGTAAGCGCAGGTTTTGTCTCCGGCGCTCTCTGAAAGTTGCCTGGGGTAAAAATCGCGGAAACCGTAACCATGAGGGAGCGTGTTCACTCTGGGAGGCTGGGGGAAGCCGCCCCACTTCTACGCAAATCCTCCTCTCGCCAAGAAACATCGCAACCGGCTCCGGATTTTCCCGCGACCATTGACGGCGGCGCATCGCGCGATTATATATTGGGTTCGATGTGGGGGCCCCGGGATATTCTGCCCGGGGCTTCGCGTTTTACGAAAGTTCCGGCCTCGTTTGGCCGATAATAGTTAAGGGAGGGGCCGAAGGCCCCGGGGAGGAATTTCTGGTACTTGCGGGACGCGGCGATCGGAGGGATCGCGGACAGATGAGAGACCTTCGCGACAAGACGGCAGCGGGCGGCGCCGCCGCGGCGGCAGTGTCGCCGGGGGCGGATGCGGGGATCACCCCGGCGCGCGGCGGGAGGAGCGAGGTTCCGCCCCCGCCATCGCGCATCCGGCGCCCGGACGGCCGGATCGCACATGAGATGGCGGCCCGCCAGCGGGACATATCGGTGGCCGAGTTCTTCCAGAAGAACAGGCACCTGCTGGGCTTCGACAGCCCCCGCAAGGCCCTGCTCACGGCGGTCAAGGAAGCTGTGGACAACTCGCTGGATGCCTGCGAGGAGGCCGGCATACTGCCTGACATCGAAGTCAGAATAGACGTGGCCGCGAACAACGGCGGCCCGCTCCCGCCCCCGTCCCAGGCGGATCGCTTCGTCGTGACCGTGACGGACAACGGCCCTGGGATACCGAAAAAGAATATAGGCAAGGTGTTCGCGAAGCTTCTGTACGGGTCGAAGTTTCACAGGCTGAGGATGAGCCGCGGCCAGCAGGGCATAGGCATATCGGCGGCCGGCATGTACGGACAGCTCACCACGGGCAAGCCCACCTGCGTAGTTACCAAGATCGCTGGCGACCCGGTCGTGCACGTGATCGAACTCAGCATAGACGCCAAGCGCAACGAGCCCGTAGAACACGAGACCAGACAGTACCGGATGGAACCGGGCAAACCGGTAGAGATATCTTTCGATCACCGGAAGGCTGTCTGGGCGCTCGAACACGGAACATGCGTCTCCATCGAGCTGGTCGGCAAATTCCAGAAGGGACGCGGTTCCGTGGAGGAATATCTGGAGCTTACCGCGATAGCCAACCCGCACGCCGCCATAACTTACGTCGCGCCGGACGGAGAGAAGCGGGTTTTTCCGCGAGGGGACGACAGGCTTCCCGATCCACCCAGGGAGATCAAGCCCCATCCGAAAGGCATAGAACTCGGCACCCTGCTCAAAATGGCTCAGGACACAAAAAGCCACTGGCTTTCCGGCTTCCTGAGCAGCGACTTCTGCCGGATTTCGCCAAGGCTGGCCGAAGAGATATGCAAGGCGGCCGGATTGAACCCCAGGATGCGCCCCCGGGACCTGGTCGGTCAGGATGCCGAGGCGCTCTATAAGGCGCTGCAGAACGCAAAGGTTATTTCTCCGCCCACCGATTGTCTGTCGCCTATAGGAGAGAAGGCGATACTGGCCGGGCTCGTGAAAACCATAAAGGCCGACTTCTACACCGCCGTCTCGCGACCGCCCAAGGTATACCGCGGCAACCCGTTCGCGATAGAGGTCGGCATAGCGTACGGCAAGGGGGATGGGGACGCCGGCGGCGGGGCAGAAACCACGCAGCCGGAACTGCTGGAAGAAGACGCGCCCGAGGCCAGGGCCGAGGGGGAGGAAGACGAGGAAGAGACCGAACTTGCCCGCGTGATCCGCTTCGCCAACAGGGTCCCGCTGATATACCAGCAGTCGGCATGCGCCATGTACAAGACCGTCCTGAAGACAAACTGGCGGCAATACGGCGTTGCTCAGAGCAGGGGCGCGCCGCCGCAGGGCCCGATGACGATATTCATACATATGGCCTCGGTGTGGGTGCCGTTCACCAGCGAGGCGAAGGAGGCGGTCGCCGAATATGACGAGATCGTGGACGAGGTGAAGCTGGCGCTCCGGGAGTGCGGCAGAAGGCTCGGCATATGGATGCGGAAGCGCCAGCACGCAAGGGCGGAAATAGAAAGGCGGAGCACGTTCCAGCGGTACATCGAAGAGGTGGCGGAGGCGTGCAAACGCATCAAGAGCGGAAAGCTCGACGCCGAGCGTCTCAAAAAGATGCTGGAGAAGATCGCTGAGAAGGTCACCGGCGGGGAGGAAACCGACAGGATACTGAACGCCGGGCGAGGGCCGGGGGCGGAAGAGGAGGAACGGCTGGAGCACAGCGTGGAGCGCACGGCGGAGGGGCTTAAGGGGGAGGTCCCTGCGATGCTGGCGGCTGGGATGATGGCGACGGTCGGGGATGCGGAGACCTCCGTGGTGGAAGAAACAGCATCCGCCGGGGGAAATGCCGGAGCCGCAAGCCGGACGGACAGAGGCGCCTCGCCGGGACGCGGCAGAGGCGGAGCCGGGGCGCACGCCGGAAGGTCGGGAACGGCAGTCCAGCCCTGCCTGTTTGGCGGTGCGGGGCAGTCCGCCATGGGCGGCGCGACGGGCAAGGCACAGAAAGGCCAGTCAGGCAAACGCTTGCGGAACAGGTAGACTACAGACCTCAAGGATCGGCCGGAGCAAGGTGAGGCCTCAATACACGACACCGGAGCCGGCAGGAAAACGGAAAAAGGAATCGGACGGATGGTTGCCACAAGACAGATGAGGCCCAGGCGCAGGACCAGCGCTGAGGTGCAGAAACTTCTGGAAGGGCTGGCGGACTCGGTCGTAACCGCCGCCAGAAATGGCGAGGTCCCCTCGTTCGATATCCCGGTCAGAACGCTCTCTAACGTATCATTCAATAAGAAAAAACGGATAATCGAACTGGGCAAGAACACCACCGAAAGGCGTTTCTTTGACTTGGGGACGGCGAAGAAATTCATGCAGACGGTCTTGGTCGCCGACGCCCTGATGTCCCTCCAGCGCGAGCAGGTGACGACCAGCCTCCGCGAAATATACTACCGTACCAAGCACACGATAAAGGGCACATCCGAAAACACCTTCGACGACCAGGACGAGTCCGACCCGATCATAGAAGACCTCGAAGTAACGCTGTCGCTGCTGCGCGAGGAGCTGAGGGTCCGGGCCAAATCGTGGGGAACCATAATCGGGCCGATCACCCTGGTTGACGCCGGCGACACAGTGGACTGCACAAGACAGGGCATCGGCGGCAAGACGGTGCCTTCGATAGTAGAGCCGGGCTACGTGGATATAAAACGCTGCACGGCGGATTTCGTGCTCATGGTGGAAAAGGACACCCAGTTCAGCCGCCTGTCGGAAGACAAGTTCTGGAAGCGGCACAACTGCATACTCCTGACCGGCAACGGCCAGGCGCCGCGCGGAGTCAGGCGCCTCGCGCGCAGGCTCCACGACGAGTGGAACCTCCCCGTATACGTCCTGATGGATAACGACCCGTGGGGGTACTACATATACTCGGTCATAAAGCAGGGGTCTATAAGTCTTGCGTTCGAGTCCCAGCGGCTGGCGATACCTGACGCCAAATTCATAGGGCTTTCCAGCGCCGACCCGGAGAAGTACGGATTGCCGAGAAATGTCGGGATCAAGCTGAACGATACGGACATCAGGCGGGCCAGGGAAGTCGCCGGATATGAATGGTTCCAGAAAAAAGAATGGCAGGACGAGATAAAGCAGATGCTCCGGTCCGGCCTCAAGTACGAACTCGACGCCCTCGCTCACAAGAACTTCCGCTTCCTGACGACCGATTACCTGCCGCGAAAGCTCAAAGAAAAGGACTGGCTGGACTGACTCGCGCCACGACCTGTTATCGGCCACTTCCCGACTTCTGCGGCAGGGCTGTGGCTTTTGGAGCCTGTCCGGCTTTGTCGCACAATTAAAGTCGTAAGTCCATGGATAACAATATGTTACTCGCAAATGCCTTCCGCCGGAATGGCGCGCCGCAAGCCATTGCACATCAAAGCATTACGACCTTTACCTGGCAAAGGCCTACTCGTACAGAAATGTCAGTACCACCGTTAGGCGCGGAGCGTGCAGGTCGGGCGGAAAACCTTCAAAGGGGAAGGAAGCCTCGATGGCCTTCCGGCAGAGCGCGGCCGCTTCATTGGTGACCCCGGCTACCCGCCCCGTCTCCCGGATTTCCAGCAGCCTGCCGTCAGCGCCTATTACGTAGCGGAACGTGACTTGGCCGGATCGCATGCGCAGCTTTTCGGTATAGATCAGTCCCTTCCAGTTCCTGTCTATCCTTGTTATAAGCCCCCTGAGATAGCGCGCGGCTGGGTCCGCGACGGTCGCCAGGGTGGGATCCCCCCGCTCGCCGCTCGATGTCGAAACCTGCCTCGTTATCGCGTCGCTCACGGAATCCGCTCCGGGCTTTTCGCCGCCGGCGCCGCTTCGGTCCTCGCCGCCCGTCTTCTCCCCGCGCTCTGTTTCCTTCTCGCGCCCGCTTTCCTCATCTAACCCGTCCCTTCTGCGGCCCTCTGCCGCATCAGGGCCGTTACTTTTGCCTTTCAGCCCGGCATCGCTCCGCACGACGCGGCCGCCATCCTCCGCTGCGTCGCCCTCCGCCCCGGTCCGTCCCCTGGCCCCCGCAGCCGGGATGTCTGAGGCGGCCCGATCGAACAGCCTGTTCATTCCAGCGGTCGCTTCCGGGGCGTCCTTTGGACTGGCGGAAGGCCGCAAAGGTATGGCCTCGAGCTTCCGGCGCAGCTCCTCGAGCACGGCGATATATTCCCCGCCGCCAGCCCCGGCAACCGGTCGGGAAGCAGATTCGCGACCTTCCTCCGCTACCCTTGGCGCCTCCGCCGTCCCTGACGCTTTTTCCCCGGCTGCCGCCCCCCCTGCCTCCCTGCCAGTATCTGCAACGCCGGCTTTCTCCGTACCGGGGCGTCCCTCGCCGGTTTGCTCCCCCTCCGCTGCCCGGTCCGCGGAGGCCGCTCCGGATGGGCCTGGCGCGGCCGGCTCCGGTCGGGTCCCTTCTTTCGCCGCTCCCCCGCGCCTGTCGAGGAACAGGACCCTCGGATCGTCGCCCTCGACGAACGTTTCCCCTTTCGGCAGGCCCTCAGGCGCACGGTCTCTGGCCTTTGCGTTCGAGTCGGAAAGGTATTTCGCATTTTCGTCGCGCTCTTCGGGCCTCGGTCCCTGGTACGCGAGCCTCGGAATGTCAGAAGGCGATGGCATAATAAGGGGATCAGGATGCCGGGTTTCGATCTGCCTGTCTTCCTTGCGCTTGTCGCCCGGGGCATCGGCCGGAGCCTCGTTGGCTTCCGCGGACCGCGACGGTTCGGCGGCGGGGTCCGGCAGCGGCCCGGCGTCCCCGGCAGACGCAGCCGGTTCCCACATCAGTTCGATGGCTCGTGGCGCCGGGATCGCGCCGGGAGGCCGGAAGGACACTGGGACGAGCGCGAGCGCGAAATGCAGGAGCGCCGCCGCGGCGAAGCAGGCAGTCCACTGGCGCGCGGACAGGCCGCGCGGAGAACAGTTCCGTCCGACGCCCGCCATGCCCCGGTCGCCTCCCTGATCCTCGTGGCCTGCCAGTCTCTCAGCTTCGTCCCGGCGGATTGCAGGACCGCGCCGGCGCGCCATACACCTTACACCGCAACGTCCGGCCTGATCTCATTATCCCGCCAATGCGGCGCGAGTTCCACTCCCGGGCGGTCTGACCGGGGCACATGATCGCAAACGCGAACACCTGCGCCCTGTTCTCCCGCCCGACACCCGCAAGGGCTGACATCCCCTGTTCAGAGCCTATCCGAAAACCCCCTTCGGCGGTGTAGGAGGCGAATCCTTTCGCCGAAGGTCCGGGAAAGGATTCCCGTCCTACAACTTTTCGGATAGGCTCTAAGC
>JAOACM010000233.1:0-4430 GCA_026417845.1 Planctomycetota bacterium
GGTGCGCTGGAGCAGTATTCCGGCGGGCCCGGGAACGTGAAGGAAGAGTTCGATCGCGCCGGGTCGGCGCTCGAATCCGCCGTCAGGGCTGTCGGGCCGAAGTGGACCGAGGCCTTCGCGCTGTGGCGGGAAAAGAACCAGGAGATACAGAGGGATCTGGCCGGCTTGGCAAGCACGAAGGTGGAGATGGACCAGGCGAAGGCCCGATCCGAGGAAGACCTTCAGAAGATGCGCGCCGACCTCAGGGAACAGCAGCTCAAGAGCGTGGCGGCCCGCGCCAAACGCGCAAATGAGATCGCCGACCTGCGCGCGGAGGCCGAGGAAACGCTGGACAAGATCAAGAGCCTGACGCGCGAGCTGGAAAAGGTTGACGTGCTCGAAGCGGACGGCCAGGTGATCTACGCCGCCCCGGAACTCAACATGGTCACGGTGGATCTGGGTTATGAGCACGGCGCGCGGAAGGGCATGAAATTCGACGTGTACGCCGTGAGGCGCGGCGTGGAGATAGTGAAGGGGAAGATAGAGCTGGTGGAGGTAATGGCGACATCCAGCAGGGCGCGCATCCTGCCGCCGGAGCGCGACCTGCCGTACGATGAGGTTACCGGCTGGACGGCGACGGACCCGAAAATGGAGTATTCGGTGTACGCGGCCGACGAGGAGGGGCGGCCGTCCAGGCTGGTCAAGAAGAAGCGCCCGATAGACCTGATCCGGGAGAGGCAGGAACAGATAAGAAAGGAAGCGAAGGCGGCCGAGGAGGCGGCCGGACTCCCGACCGCCGAACAGGAACAGCTCAGGCGGGAGAAGGAGGCGCAGAGGCTGCCGCCGCCCGGACTCGCCGGCCGCCATCCCATTGCGGAGGGGGATTTCGTATCGAACCCCGAATTCATCAGGATCGTCCCGTCGCAGGCCTTCCGCAAGCAGCTCGTCGAGGAAATCATAAGCCTGAAGGATGTTTCCGTGGCGCCCGAGACGTTCGTGCTGGCGGACGTAATCCGTCCCGAAAACGCCGATCATCTGAAGCGGGTCATAACGCGCAACAACTGCGTGGTGGAGGCCGATGTCGGCCCGGACACCAACTACCTGGTGACCACCGTCAGCGCCAAAAACCTGGAGGCCCTGGAAAAAGCCTGCGGCGACTGGAAGAACGAGAACGTGAGCGACGACATCAAAAAGCGCAGGCGCACCGTCGAAAAACTCCGCAAGGCGAGGGAATACAACGTCAAAGTTATAACTGAGGAAGACCTGGACATGCTGATCTATAAAAAGCTCAGGAAGCGGGAACTTCAGAAGGGCAAGGCCGTTCAGCCCGGCCAGATCAAGTTCTACGTCGCCGGCCGAATGGAAAACAGATCCCCGCGGGAGGTCAGGCTTTACATTGAGGAGTGCGGCGGGATAGTCTGCGAGACTTTCGATCAGAACGTGGATGTCCTGGTGATCGGCACGGAAGCCGAGGAATACATCAAGGAGGCGAAAAGGCTCGGCATAAGGATCATCAGGGAAGGCGAGATCGAGACCTTCTTCGGCCGCAGATAGGCGGATGGATGGCTTATCCCCGGCGCTCACGCCGGGGAAGCCGTCCGGACTGATCCTGCGCCATACGTGCCTGGGGATTTTCCTGCGCTTCGCACTATCGTTATGATCCCGTCGTTAAACCTCCCGGACAGACCGGTTGCGTTGTTCCCCCGGCGAGATGGAAAGCTGCGCAGGAGGCAAGGGGGCTTGCCCCATCCCGAGAGCCTCTCCGGAAACTCCCCCGCCGGACGGCAGGATTCGCTGAGCGTATAATCTCCGCGCCGGACGTTTCCGGATAAGCTCCGGGAGCCAGTCCGGAAAAATCGTAATTGTCTGCAGCTCCCTGTGTCTGGACACAGCGGATGGATTGCATCCGTCCGTGGCGCGCTGTTGCCGCCCCGGTCCGTGTGCGCCACCAGTATAGCAGCCGCTGTCCGAGAACGGCAAACAATTACGAAAAATCTGCGCTCGGTTTATACGCTTCAGCGGTCCACACTGCCTGCGGGAAGTTTCCGGACGGGGGATCCGGGTTCTGATTGTCCGGCTGGAGCGCAGTACAGCTCCGGCGGAGCGCCGTCTTTTCCGGGAAGGCTTCTCTCCCCGTTATGAGAGGGCGGAGCGGAAACGGCGGCAGGCAATCGCGGGGTCACCTCTCCGCCTTCGCGTCCGGCACCTCGCCCTCCCTGATCCTGCGCATCGGCGGTCCCTTCCCGTTATCGTTCCGGCGCTCGCCTCTCGGTCCGATCCTGAATACGTCCGGCAGGAGTATGGCGATCGCCTCGATGTCCTCGTTCTTCATCTGCGGCCGTTTCTCCCTGAACAGGGCCATGGTGGTCTGATGCCCCTGCAGCGCATCTCTCAGCGGCGCGTTTTCGTTCCGGACTCTCAGGTACATGGCGTTTCTGAGGAACAGTTTGAGGAGGCGTCCGCTGTCCGTGGAGTCCCGTATTTCCTTCTGGATTCCGGCAATTTCCTGTTCCAGCCGGCCCTCCTCCTTCGCCTCCAGCGCGGCCGTGTAGGCCGCCATCATCTCCGGCCGCATCGCCTTCCGCAGAAGCTCGGCCATCGCCGCCCGTTCCGCCGCGTCGAGATTGTCGAGGCCTCTCGCGCGCAGCTTTTCCAGACGCCTGTTTTCCTCGGGCGTCAGGGGTTCCGCGCCGGCGTCCCATTTCCGCTTCAATTCGCCGTGCAGTTTTTCCTCCGCCGGCGTCAGATTGCCGGCGCGCGCCTTTTTCCTGAGCCGCCAGAGGTCCTTCCATTCCCCGGCTATTCCTCTGCCCTCTTTCGTTCCGAGCGGGTCTTCATTCCCGTCGTGCCTGACCGGGGGCGTCTGTCCGTCCCGGCCCGGCCTGTCCTCCGGAGCCGTCCCCTCGGGGCCCGGCGGCCGGGCGGCGGACCTGGAATCCGCCGGGGGGGCGGCGGGACCGGAGCGTCTGAGGAAGCTGAGGCACTCCACGTCGCCCATCCGCACCTCCACCCTGCGATCGCCCGCCGGCGTGGCTATCGTGAGCCTTCCGTCGGCGAAGTCCTTCAGGACGCCGGCCACTTCGCTTCCGTCCCTGAGCTTCGCCACAACGGGCGGCGGTTCGACGGCGGCCGGCGCCGCCTCTCCGGAATGAAGGCGCGGCGCCGCCGCGACCGCCGCCAGGATCGCAACCGATGCTCTCATACGGCATCCTTTCCTCCGGGCCTGTCCAGACCTCGAGCGCAGAGCCAATGGCTCGAGGGCGCTTCCTTTCCCGTCCGGGGAGTTTCCGGACAGGGTCCGGAGTTTATCCGGAAACTCCTGCCGGAGCCGGGGCTTCCGCTGCGCCCATCGTCTGACCGGGGGTCTCCGGACCGGCTCTCAGCACGGCAACCGCCGTCCGCGGGCGCGAACCGCAACGGACTCCATCCGGCCGGCAGGCGGAGCTTCCCGATCTGTTTTATGAGACGCTCCCGGCAGGCGGTTTCCTCAAAAAAAGCGTCCGCCCCTTATATGGTGCCCGGCCATTGAGCGAGGCGCAACCATCTCCGGGCGCATGGATCATCTCCGATCGCCCTTGCGGGCGCTTGCGGTGCGACGGCCGCCCTGTAAACTGAAGGGCGGCACGGCAAGGGCAGCCGGCCGGATGCCCGATCCTCGCCGCCGGTCGAGGGTCCGCCATCCGCCGCGGCGCGCCGCCGGCCGGAGACGCGGGCGGGGATGAAGCGCCATGACGGAGGAGGAGGCCGAAAAGATCGGCCTTGCGATCGGATACCGTTTCAGGGACGTCGCGATCCTGTCCCTGGCGTTGACGCATTCTTCGAGCGTGACCGAGCCGGGCGCGGACAACGAGCGCCTCGAATTCCTCGGCGATGCCGTAGTGGGGCTGGCGGTCGGCGAAGAGCTCTACAGGCGGTTCCCGGACTGGGACGAGGGGGAGCTGACGCAGGTCAAGAGCGAGGTCGTAAGCACGGCGCGGCTGGCCGAGAGGGCGAAGGCGCTGGGGATCAAAGACCACATGCGCCTCGGGAAGGGCTTCCGCGCCGGCGAGGAGATACCGGCGTCGGTCTACGCGAACATGTTCGAGTCTATTGCCGGCGGGATATATCTCGACGGCGGGCTGGAGGAGGCGCGGAAGTTCGTCCTGTCGAGCCTCATGCCCGTCATCGAGGAGGAAAGCCGCCGCGCCGGGGCGCTGAACTATAAGGCGCGGCTGCAGCGGAAGGCGCAGAAGATATGCGGGGCCGCGCCGCGCTATATGGTGGTGGGCCAGAGGGGACCCGACCACGAGAAGATATTCGAGGTGCGGGCGTGCGTCGGGGGCCGCACCTTTCCTCCAGCCAACGGGCGTACCAAGAAGGAGGCCGAGCAGGCGGCCGCGGCGGCAGCCCTGGCGGCCATGGAGGCCGAAGCCGGCTTCGTCGGATGCGGCGATGCGGGGGCTCCTGGCGGG